>CAIMMM010000154.1 GCA_903842575.1 uncultured Bacteroidota bacterium
CAGAAAAAAAATATTGATTGTTTTTTTTTAAATTCTCTTTTAGAAAGTAGATTTACGCTTTATTTTTCAATAAATCCTAAAATAAATTGCTTTAATTTCATATAAAATAGTTAATCTACTTACTTTTGTAATTCATTAAAAAATAGATCATGAAAAAAATAAATGTTATCCTTATTGTTTTAGTATTGTTTATAGGAACCAATGGTATTGCACAATCAAAATCAGCAATAAAACCTTTTAATAGTAATGAATACGCATTGTTTGGCGAAAAATTTAAAGTAAATAAAGTTTTGACAAATAAAGAATTACTAAAAAAATATAAAACACTTAAAGCAGGAGATTCTCTTACTGTTCAGTTTCAATCCAACATAAAATCAGTTTGTAAAAAGAAAGGATGTTGGATGAATATGGATTTAACGGGGGATGAGGTTTCTTTCGTGAAATTTAAAGATTATGCTTTTTTTGTTCCATTGAATGCAGACAATAGCGAAGCCATTGTTAGTGGAAAAGCTTTTGTAGATGTTGTTTCGGTTGATGAATTGAAGCACTATGCCAAAGATGGTGGAAAATCTGCAGCAGAAATAGCAAAAATCACAAAACCAGAAACTACCTATTCCTTCTTGGCTGACGGCGTTTATATCAAAAAGTAATATTAAAAAATGAAAAAAGTAATTTTGCTTGTACTTCTTTTAGGTTTATTTTGTTTCGCCAGTTCGCTTTTTCTCTTGTCTTGTCAAAAAAAAGAAGAACCCAAAGAAGAGAAATGTACTTCAGGTAAAGAAAAGAAATTAGTAATGTATAAAATGTCAGAAATGGCAGCTTTAATGGAACAAATGTATGTGGATAATTTGCGTGTAAAAAAGCAAATCATAAATGGAGAGGCTATTGGACAATTTCCAAAACATTTCTTAAAAATACATACTGCTAAATTTACGGATGAATTCGATAATGATGCTTTTTTTAAATCAAATGCTTTGCTTTATATAAATGCTCAAAAATTAATTTATAGTGATCCGAAAAATGTAAAACAACATTTTAATGAAGGTGTTAATACTTGTTTGAATTGTCATAAAAACAAATGTGGTGGGCCCATTCCTAGAATTAAAAAGTTATATATTAAATAATTTTGAAGCGGGAAATTATTCAAACTGCCGATGGTTCTACAACCATTCATTTACCTGAATGGAACGAAAGTTACCATTCCAAAAATGGCGCCATCCAAGAGGCATATCATGTATTTATAAAAAGTGGGCTTTCTTTATTCGAAGGAAAACCCATTTCTATTTTAGAAATAGGTTTCGGAACAGGATTGAATGCCTTTATAACTCATTTAGAAGCTAAAAAAAGAAACCAAACCATTGATTATGTTGGAGTAGAAGCTCATCCCGTTATTTTGGAAGAAGTTTTGCAAATGAATTACGTTACCGAATTAGCAGCAGAAATGGAATTGTCCTTTTTCGAAAAAATGCATGCGTGTATTTGGGGAAACAAAATAATGATTTCACCTACTTTTTCTTTGATAAAAAGAAAACAGTTTTTTGAAGATATTGATGATGAGGATGCATTTGATTTAATTTATTTTGATGCTTTTGGATTTAGAGTTCAACCTGAATTATGGTCAATTGAAATATTTAAAAAAATGTATAAAGCAATGAAATCAGGAGGAATATTGGTTACTTATGCCTGTAGAACATCAATTAAAAATGCCATGTTAGAGGCAGGTTTTTCTATAGAAAAATTACCTGGCGCACCTGGAAAAAGAGAAATGCTTCGTGCTAAAAAAAAATAGGGAAGCCTTTTTTTGGAGGAATATTTATATTTAACGTTTAATTTTGGTGTAGGTATTTTTTTTTCTTTAAATTTGAATTACCATTTACGTTCATACAAATACCAACTTTTAATTATTGTTACATGTCAAGAGGAATGTTTGACTACACTAAATCTGTACTTGAAAGAGTTAGCTTTGATGTTAAACTTTTTCGTAAAGAATTAGAGAAAGCAATAAAAGTGCTTTTGCCTTATGAAATAGAGGAATTATTAGAGTGGCTTTTATTATTTACTCAAGAAAAGCCAGAATTAAGGCAATGTTTGATTACAATTAAAAACACATAAAACTAGAAAGAGCTTAAATGGCTCTTTTTTTTGTTCCCAATAATTTACTATAAGAAAAAACATATATTAAACGTTAAATAACGTAGATAAACGATATATTTAGTACTTAAACGGATATTTTAATCAAATTTATTTTGTGGTAACATAAAAATGCTGTACATTTACTTAACGTTTTTAAAATAAGATAACCCCTAATCTTACCAATTATGCCTAGAATGATATATGATTACACAAAATCTGTACTCGAGAGAGTGAGTTTTGATCCAGTTCTTTTTATTAGAGAATTGAGAAAGGCAGTGAAAACTTTATTGCCTTACGAAATTGAGCAATTAAAAAAATGGCTGCAATTCTACACCCAAGAAAAACCTGAATTAAAGCAGTGTTTATCAATTGTAAATTAATTTTTTTGTTTAGTTAGTTTTATTAATATAAGGAGTTTTGTGCAAAGCTCCTTATTTTTTTTGCAACGGACTTATTATTTCTACATTTTGAAATGTAATTGCACCTCTTACAATGCCAGAAATAGTGCTTCTTAATGCATCTACAATTTGAAATTTTAATTCTGTTTTCGGAAATATTAAACTCACTTCTCTCGCTGGTATTGGTGCTACAAAGTGTTTTAATTTTGCTTTATCTTTGTCTTTTATATCAAGAGTATGTAAATAGGGAAGAAGTGTAATACCTAATCCTTCATCAGCTAATTTGATCAAGGTTTCAAAACTTCCACTTTCTATTTGAAAATGATTAATTTCACTTTTACTTACATTTTTACATAAATTTAAAATGCCGTCTCTAAAACAGTGCCCATCTTGTAAAAGTAAAATTTCTTCCAAATTTAAATCGGAAACTTCAATTTCTTTTTTATGATAATTCTTGTTGTTTTCGGGGATATAGGCTACAAAAGGTTCAAAATACAAAACAATTTCTTTTATTTTTTCTTCCATCAGAGGTGTTGCAGCAATAGCAGCATCCAAGTGCCCATTCTTCAATTTAGTAATAATTTCATCTGTATTTAATTCCTCAATGATTAGTTTTACTTTGGGATATTTTTTAATAAAATTATTGAGAAACATAGGTAAAAGTGTAGGCATAATTGTTGGAATAATGCCCAAACGAAATTCGCCTCCAATAAAACCTTTTTGTTGGTCAACAATATCTTGAATTCTATCTGCTTCGTTAACAATATTTTTGGCTTGATTGACGATTTTTTGCCCAATATCAGTTAATTGAATTGGTTTTTTTGTTCTGTCAAAGATTTGAATCCCTAGTTCTTCTTCGATTTTTTGAATTTGCATACTCAATGTGGGTTGGGTAACAAAACATTTTTCGGCAGCAAAGGTGAAATTTTTGTGTTCAGCAACTGCAAGAACATATTTTAGTTGTGTGATAGTCATGTAATAGTAATTTTTGATGCAAATATAAAACCAAATCAATTTAAGTTATAATAAGTAGTCGTTAAATTTTACAATTGTTAAAAATAAATTAAAAAGTAATATTTACATATTGCATTATCTATTTTCGCCAAATGAAATTTTTAGCGAGTACTTTTCTAGTTCTTTTTATTACTTTTCTTTCAGTACCTTCTTTGGTTACATTGATTGAGAAGCGTGCTGACATTTCTTTAATTTATGACTTGTCTGAAGAAGATAATCAAAAGGACAGTGAAGTGATTAAAGAATTTAAATTGGATTATGCTTTTAAAAATCAATTTGAGTTTGTTGTTTTTAAATCCTTCCATTCTAAAAAAATAAATTCAGAAAATATTTCTAAACATGATAATGTTTCTTTAGAAATTTTTATTCCTCCACCAGAAGTAATTTAATACATTTTTTAGGCATTCGCTCTCGCGAAATAATATATTTGTATAAATTTAATTTAGGTTATGACAAAAAAAATCAATCTTTTTGAAAACCTTAAATCCGATTTTTCATCAGGTTTAGTGGTTTTTTTGGTGGCATTGCCACTATGTTTAGGAATAGCACTTGCAAGTGGTGCTCCATTATTTTCAGGTATTATTTCAGGAATTGTTGGTGGTATTATTGTTGGATTTTTAAGTAAATCTCACATAAGCGTAACAGGTCCAGCTGCTGGATTAACAGCTATAGTTTTAACAGCAATTACCGATTTAGGTGCTTTTGATATTTTCTTAACTGCCGTTCTTTTGGCTGGTTTAATTCAACTAGCGTTGGGTTTTCTTAAAGCAGGAAGTATTTCAAACTATTTTCCAACCAATGTTATTGAAGGGATGCTCGCAGGAATTGGAGCTATCATCTTATTAAAGCAAATTCCAAAGGCTTTAGGTTCTGACGTGACTGTTGGTTCAGGATTGCAGATATTCTCCGATATTGCGGCCTCCTTTGGAGATGCAAAAATGGGCGTTATTATCGTAACTTTAATTTCATTAGGAATCATCTTAGCTTGGAATAAAATCCCAGTCCTCAATTCTATTAAATTGCTCCCGGCGGCTTTAATTGCTGTGACAGCTGGCGTTGTAATTAATGAATTTATTTTTAAAGGAACATCTTATGAGATTACTAGTAAATATTTAGTTTCATTGCCAGTTCCTTCAACTTTGGAGGAATTTAAAGCAATATTGCTAACGCCAAATTTTTCAGCTATTAGTGATTCTAAAGTATGGATTGTAGCTATTACTATTGCTGTTGTTGCTTCTATTGAAACCTTGCTTTGCATTGAAGCTGCGGATAGAATGGATGCGCATAAACGTTATACGGATACGAATGTTGAATTAAAAGCGCAAGGTATTGGAAATGTAATAAGCGCACTACTTGGTGGTTTGCCAATGACATCAGTAGTTGTGAGAACTTCGGCAAACAATAACGCTGGCGCAAAATCAAAAATGGCAACTATAATTCATGGTATTCTATTATTGATAAGTGTTTTAACAATTCCTATAGTTTTGAATAAAATTCCTTTTGCAACTTTGGCAGCAATTTTATTGTTAATTGGCTACAAACTAGCTAAACCTTCTGTTTTTAAGCGTTTTTGGCAACAAGGAAAATATCAATTTGTGCCATTTATTGCAACCTTTGGAGCTGTTATATTTACAGATTTACTTAAAGGGGTAGCTTTAGGAATGACAATCAGTATTGTTATAATATTAAAAGGAAACATGAAAAGAGCTTATAGTTTTAGAAAAGAAGAATATAAGGAAGGTGATGTAATTCATATTGATTTAGCACAAGAAGTTTCATTCCTAAACAAAGCGGCGATAAAGTCAACATTGGCATCTATCCCTGAAAATTCGCAAGTGGTTATTAATGCCACTGATTCTGTGTACATTGCTCATGATGTTTTGGACATCATCAAAGAATTTAACAACATTAAATCGAAAGAAGACAATATAAATGTTCAACTCGTTGGATTCAAGGAAGAATATGATTTAGAAAATTCCGGAGAAAATGAAAAACATGTTTTTGTTGAACACATTAAAAAATAAAAGTACAATGAAAGCACATAATAAAGATAGCCAATCACAAATGACTCCTCGTAAGGCTTTAGAGTTTTTGCAAGAGGGTAATAATAGATTTATTAAAAATTTAAAGACAAATAGAAATTTATTAGAACAAGTAAATGACACTAGTGAAGGCCAATGGCCATTTGCTACTATATTAAGTTGTATTGATAGTAGAACTTCGGCTGAATTGATTTTTGACCAAGGGTTAGGAGATGTTTTTTCTGTTAGAATTGCTGGAAATATAGTTAATACTGATATTTTGGGAAGTATGGAATTTGCCTGTAAAGTTGCCGGTTCTAAATTGGTTGTTGTCTTAGGACATAGTAAATGTGGTGCAGTAAAAGGAGCCTGTGATCATATTGAAATGGGTAACCTTACTGAATTATTATCTAAATTGCAGCCTGCTGTTTATCAAGAAAAAACAACCAAAGAGGATAGAACTTCTAACAATGTTACTTTTGTTGAAAATGTTGCCAAAATAAATGTAAAACGCAGCGTAAAAAACATAATTGAACGGAGTTTTATTTTAGAACAAATGGTGGAACATGGTGAAATTGGAGTAGTAGGAGCCATGCACAATATAGAAACAGGTAAAGTAACTTTTTATACAGATGTAATGTACATAAGAGATGATAAAAACCCTAAATTTTCTGTTGCTAATTTAAGGCATTAAGTTGTTGACAAGAAAATAGGTAAATTTATTATCAGAACTAAAAAGCTATCATTCAAAATAATTTATATTGAATGGTAGCTTTTGATTTTTATTCATCCTCCAAGTTTTCATTAAATGACGAGGGTAATAATTGGGGGATAAACTTTATTAATATTGGCAATAATAAACTGCCACCAGGAATTAAGAAAATTGTTAAGGAAGGTATCGTTTTGCAAATATCCAATAATTGTTTTTTGACTTTCTTTTTTTCATCTTTATCTAAATCTCTTTTCGTTGAATTGGCCAACAGTACCATCAATTCTTTGCTTTCGGATATTTCTTTAGACAAACGTTTCTTGTTACGATTTATTAGCACTACCACACTCTCGTGAGTTTGCTCATAAAAATGTTTTACAGGATTGGAATAATTAAAATAAGGAATATCCTGTTTGTATTTTGCGATAAAACTATTGATAAAATTTATGCTATTTTCTACAAAATTAGTAGGTGTGTTTAGTTGTTCGCCTAGTTTGTATAAAAAGTACCGTTCTTCATTTTCTACTTTTTCATCACTCCACAAACTGATACCTGCTACATCAATTACATAAAACTTTTCCAAGTCATTTTGCAAATAGCTTAAATTTAAATCGTCAATAGTAGTAATAGTTGTGGCTGAGGATTTATTATAGCGCACGGATGAATCAAATAATTTTAGTAATAAATCATCATGTGGCGATATGATTGTCTTGGTTTTTAGTGACAACGAAACAACGCTAACAATAATGCTTTCTATATTATTTAAATATTTATCGGGAACACTTCCTTTTTCTAAGTGTTGTTTGAATGCTAAAACATCTACAAAAAGCAGCGCATTGGTAATCACATGGGAGAAGTTTTTACTAAACAAATCTTCATTCGTTTGCACCCTTTCATGAATTATTTTTTCTAGCTTACTTGATGGTGAACTGGTTGGCAACATTTTTTGTAAAGGATTAAATCCTTTGGGAGTCATAGCATTATAAAACGCTACTGCCTCGGTAATGAATTCTCCAATATCATTGGTTTGCTTAGTCAAACGAAACATTTGAAAAAGTGTATTAAGCATTCCCAATTTGGAGATTTCTTGGGGAAGTCTGTTTTTTGTTTCTATTGGATTGGGAACATCAAAACTGATGATGTGCCCAAAAATAAATCCAGTAGCTCTTGTTCGGGTATAAAAAGCTACATCATCCTTAATAAAAGGTTGACTTTTAAGATTTTGATCTGTAAAAAATTTATCTATCCAGCCGTGAACAGAAGGGTTAATCATTCGAGAAAATTATTTTATAATAGCTGAACATGCCACTCTAGCACCAGCATTTCCTGTTGGTTGCGTAACAAAATCATCCGGTTTGTCATGAACGATTAATCCTTTACCAACAATATTTTTTGTTGGGTCAGCACAGTCAATACACCATTCGTTGGTTTTGAAAAGTACAGTAGCTTGGCCAAATTCATCGGTAGTGAAGTTACCTATATCGCCTTTATGACATTCACCTTTTCCCCATTGCCCATGCTTTTTAAACGTTGGATTCCAGTGTCCACCGGCAGAAATTCCATCAGCAGCAGAACAATCTGCTTTTTCGTGTATATGAATGGCGTGAACACCAGGTTTTAGCCCTGAAAGTTTTGCAATGAGCGTAACCTCCCCATTTATTTCTTTAAAAACGGCAGTTCCAGTTACACCACTGTTGCTTTTGCTTTCAAAAACAAGACTTATTTTTTTATTGGTATCTCCCGAAGAGGAACTTTTACAACTGAATATTAATAGTCCAATAACGGCAATGGCTAGAATTGATCTTTTCATGATTAGTATAATTTAGTGCTATAAAAGTACTAATTTAATAAATGATATATAATTTTAACACGTTAAATTTTACTTTGATTTTTCCCCTACAAAATAATCGGTTGTTGATTTAAACAATACATTAAAAGTTGTCAAACTTCCATAAATTCGTGTAATGTATTGTTGCAATTCAACTTTTTCAATTTCTTCGATGCTACTGGTGTTTATTTTTTGCTCCATTACTCTAAGTCGGTCGCGAAGCATAACAATTTTGTGAAAAAACACATCAATCGGAACTTCTTTACTTGCCAAACCTGCTTGTCCAGGATCTAAAATCATTTTTCCTCCTTTCCATTTGTCGCCTATGGCAACTGGTTCACCTAGTCCATTCCATTTTTTAAGAATGGAAAGTAGACTTTGTTCTACATCATAAAAGCTCACGGTGTCTAATTCGTTTTCGGTTAGTTCAATGACTTCAAAAGTGCTATCAATATCAATAGTTTCCAACCCGTTTTCAATAAAGGTTACCCAATATTCTTTTTGAGAAACATTCGTAACAACTCCTTTTCCAAATTCGGGATGATTAATTCTTGACCCTATTCCTAATATTTTCATGGTTTAAAATTTTTACTAAAATAGAATTTTTTATGAAATAAAAAAAACCGTCATGTAATTAAACATTAACGGATTTTTAATAATTAACTTAATTAAAATTTTTAAAAGCAATAGGCATTTTCCGCAACTAATTTTGTAGTAATCGTTTCTCTCAATCCTACAATGTTGGGCATATTGGTATATTTCGTAAAACGGCGTAATCCCATTAACATCATGCGTTGTTCGTCGCCTTCGGCAAAAGAAATAATACTTTCTTTTCCTTTTTGGGTTACCACATCAACTGCTTTGTATAAGTACAATTTAGCCATGGCAATTTGTTCTTTTACTTTCTCTTCTCCTTCTTTTTTAGCTAACTTTTCAGTACGTAGAATAGTACTTTCAGCAAGGTATATTTCAATCAACATATCTGCTGCTGCCATTAATAATTGTTGATGTGCATCTAAGTCGGGACCATATTTTTGTACGGCACCACCAGCAACCATTAAGAATGCTTTTTTCAATTTGCCAATTAGTTCTTTTTCTTCGGCAAATAATTCGGAATAGTCAGGTGTATCAAAAGAGGGAATTCCCATTAATTCTTCTTGTACTTTAGACGCAGGACCTAATAAATCAACATGGCCTTTCATGGCTTTTTTTATTAGCATTCCAACCGAAAGCATTCGATTAATCTCATTGGTTCCTTCATAAATTCGAGCAATACGAGCATCACGCCAAGCACTTTCCATGGGTGTGTCTTCCGAAAATCCCATCCCTCCATAAATTTGAATTCCTTCATCAGCGCAGTTTTGTACATCTTCTGAAACGGCCACTTTTAAAATAGAACATTCAATAGCAAATTCTTCCACACCTTTTAATTCCGCTTCTTGATGCGAAGTGCCTTCAGCTTCACGCAATTGAATTCGGTTTTCAATGTCTTTGGCTGCTCTGTAGGTGGCGCTTTCGCCTGCGTAAGCAGAAGTTGCCATTTCAGCTAATTTATATCGAATGGCACCAAAACTTGAAATTGGAGTGTTAAATTGTATTCTTTCATTGGCATAATTCACAGCATTGGTAGTTACACGACGTTGTGCGTCTAAGCAGGCTGCCGCCAATTTAATTCGGCCAACATTCAATGCGTTCATGGCAATCTTAAAACCTTCACCACGACCCGCTAACATATTTTCAACTGGAACTTTTGTGTCTGCAAAGAAAACCTGACGTGTAGAAGAAGCACGAATTCCGAGTTTGTGTTCCTCTTCGTTCATTGTAATTCCGTTGCTAGGATCATTTTCTATAATGAAACCGGTTATGTTTTTATCATTTTCAATTCGAGCAAATACGATAAATAACGAACAGAAACCTGCATTGGAAATCCACATTTTCCCCCCAGTAACGCTATAGTTTTTTCCATCTGCCGAAAGTACCGCTTTTGTTTTTCCAGAATTGGCGTCAGAACCAGCGCCAGGTTCAGTTAAACAATAGGCACCAAACCATTCTCCAGAAGCTAATTTGGGAACGTATTTTTGTTTTTGTGTTTCAGTTCCATACAAAGTAATTGGCATTGTTCCAATTCCGGTATGCGCTCCAAAAGCGGTAGAAAACGAACCTGTAGCTCCCGAAATATAATCGCAAACCAAGCATGTATCCACGAATCCCATTCCCATTCCACCATAAGCTTCAGGAACGGCAACGCTTAGGAATCCCATATCACCAGCTTTGCGCATGACTTCTTCGGTAAACTTGTAATCTTTAGCTTCAAATCTATTTTTGTTAGGCCAAATTTCTTTATCCACAAATTCTTTTACGCTTTCGCGCATCATGATTTGTTCTTCCGAGAAATCTTCGGGTGTGAAAACGTCTTCACATTTTGTTTCTTTTACGAGGAATTGACCACCTCTAGTTATATCGTCCATTTTTTAATTTTTTATAGTTGGTTGATTATAATAATTCGAAAACTCCTGCACTTCCTTGTCCTGTTCCAACACACATAGAAACAATTCCGTATTTATCGCCACGGCGTTTCATTTCGTCAAATAATTGTACCGATAGTTTTGCTCCTGTACAACCTAGTGGATGGCCTAATGCAATAGCACCGCCATTCACATTGATGATATCTGGATTCAGTCCTAACTCACGTGTAACGGCTAATGCTTGTGAGGCAAAGGCTTCGTTTAATTCAATTAATCCAATGTCGTTTAAAGTTAAGCCAGCTTGTTTCAAGGCTTTTGGAATGGCTTTCACTGGACCTATTCCCATGATTCTTGGTTCCACTCCTGCGGATGCAAAATTTACCAATCGAGCAATAGGAGTGAGGTTTAATTCTTTTACTAATGCTTCACTCATGATTAAAACAAAAGCGGCTCCATCACTCATTTGTGATGAGTTTCCAGCAGTTACACTTCCATCTGCAGCAAAAACAGGTTTAAGATTTCCTAAAGCTGCCGTATTGGTATCTGCTCTAGGACCTTCATCTTTAGTAACCGTATAGGATTTTGTTTCCTTTTTACCATTTTCGTTGATGAACGTTTGCTCTACAGTAATCGGAACAATTTGCTTGTCAAATTTACCTTCAGCTTGTGCTTTTAATGCTTTTTGATGGGAGTTGAATGCGAAGGCATCTTGATCTTCACGAGAGATATTATATTGTTTGGCAACGGCTTCAGCCGTTAAGCCCATTCCCCAATAATAATCTTCGTTTCCAGCTGCAGCAACAGCATAATCGGGAGTGGGTTTGTAACCACCCATTGGAATAAAACTCATGCTTTCGGCGCCACCTGCAATAATGCAATCGGCCATGCCACTTTGGATTTTAGCCGTAGCCATTCCAATAGTTTCCAATCCGGAAGCGCAATATCGATTAACCGTTACCCCAGGAACATCGGTGACTTTTAATCCCATTAAGGAAATTAAACGACCAACATTTAAACCTTGTTCTGCTTCGGGCATGGCATTACCTACCATTACATCATCAATTCTTTTCTTGTCGAAATCAGGCAATTCATTCATCATGAACTGAATGGTTTCTGCCGCTAATTCATCAGGACGTTTGAATCTGAATACTCCTTTTGGAGCTTTCCCTACCGCAGTGCGATAGGCTTTAACAATATATGCAGTCTTCATAGTTTAGTTTCTTAATGGTTTACCTTTAGTAAGCATGAATTGAATTCTTTCCAACGTTTTTCTTTCGGTACAAAGTGATAAAAACGCTTCCCTTTCAATATCCAACAAGTATTGTTCGCTTACTAAAGTTGGTTCGGATAAATCACCACCAGCCATCACATAAGCTAGTTTGTTCGCGATTTTTTTATCGTGTTCCGAGATGTATTTGCCAGCTTCCATTTGGTCGGTTCCTACCAAGAACATTCCAAGTGCTTGTTTTCCTAATACTTTTACATCAGTTCTACGAATAGGTTGGGTGTAACCTTGTTCTGCCATTTGCAAGGCGATTTGTTTGGCTACAGCAATTTGTCGGTCTTTATTCACCACAACAATGTCTTTTCCTTTTTGTAAAATACCGGTATCAAAAGCTTCATAGGCTGAAGTTGATACTTTTGCCATCGCAACAGCTAAGAAATATTCCTGTAATACATTCAATTCCACGTCATTTTTATGGAACAAATCCGAAGCACGAAGTGCCATCTCTTTGGAGCCTCCACCACCTGGAATGACACCTACTCCAAATTCTACCAATCCAATATAACTTTCGGTAGCAGCCACAACTCTATCAGCATGTAGCGTCATTTCGCAACCACCACCCAATGTCATTCCGTGAGGAGCAACTATGACTGGAGTAGTGGAGTAGCGCACCCGCATCATGGTATCTTGAAAATATTTGATAGCCATGTTGAGTTCCTCATATTCTTGTTCGACAGCCATCATAAAAATCATTCCGATATTTGCACCAACACTAAAATTGGCCGCTTGGTTTCCAATGACCAATCCGTTATAGGTTGTTTCAGCCAAATCAATTCCTTTATTAATGGCAGCCAAAACATCGCCACCAATCGTATTCATTTTGGATTGGAATTCTAAGTTTAAAATGCCATCTCCTAAATTGGTAATTACCGCACCACTATTACTCCATACTTTTTTGCTCTCGCGAATGTTGTTTAATATGATAAAGCTATCTTGACCTGGGATTTTTTCTTGTACTTTAGTTGGAATGTTATAATAATAGGTAGCACCTTCTTTTATTGTATAGAAACTCTTAGTTCCAGAAGCCAACATGTCGATAACCCAAGCTGCAGGCTCGTAGCCTTCCGATTTCATTAACTCAATTCCTTTTTCAACTCCAATAGCATCCCAAATTTCAAATGGACCGTTTTCCCAACCAAATCCTGCTTTCATAGCATCGTCAATTTTATAAAACTCATCTGATATTTCAGGAATTCTGTTGGAGCAATAAGCAAACATGGCAGTGAAGTTCTTTCTGTAAAAATCACCCGCTTTGTCTTTTCCTTTTACAAGAACTTTGAATCTATCAATAGGTTTGTCAATAGTTTTGGTTAATTCTAATGTTGCAAATGAGGCGCGTTTAGCTGCTCTGTATTCAAGAGAATCTAAATCTAAGGATAGAATTTCTTTGCCTTCTTTTTTATAAAAACCTTGTCCTGTTTTACTTCCAAGCCATTTGTTTTCCATCATTTTATTGATAAAATCAGGGAGTTTGAAAAGTTTGTGTGCTTCGTCATTGGGGCAGTTGTCATAAATTCCATTGGCTACATGAACTAGGGTATCCAAGCCAACCACATCAACCGTTCTGAAGGTTGCCGATTTTGGTCGACCAATAACAGGACCTGTCAATTTATCCACTTCTTCAATAGTCAATCCCATTTCTTTTACCAAATGAAACAAACTCTGGATTCCAAAGATCCCTATTCGGTTTCCAATAAAAGCAGGTGTATCTTTGGCAACGACCGAAGTTTTACCTAAATATTTTGAACCGTAATCAAAAAGGAAATATAAAACTTCCTTACTTGTTTTTGGACCTGGAATAATTTCGAATAACTTTAAATAACGGGCAGGATTGAAGAAATGCGTTCCGCAAAAATGCGCTTGAAAGTCATCGCTTCTGCCTTCGCTCATAAACTTAATTGGAATGCCAGAAGTATTAGAAGTCACTAATGTTCCCGGTTTACGGAATTTATCAATTTGTTCGAACACCAGTTTTTTGATATCTAGTCTTTCCACCACAACTTCTATAATCCAATCGTAGTTGGAAATTTTAGCCATATCATCTGTAGTATTTCCAGTTGTAATTCTACTTGCGAATTTCTGACTATAAATGGGAGATGGATTTGACTTTAACGCATGGGTTAAGTGTTCGTTTACAATGCGATTTCGAACGACTTTGCTTTCCAGCGTCAATCCTTTTTTTTCTTCGATTTCGTTTAGTGCGTTGGGTACAATATCCAATAGCAAAACCTCCAAACCAATGTTTGCAAAATGGCAAGCAATACCTGAGCCCATGATTCCTGAGCCAACTACTGCCACTTTTTTGATGGTACGTTTCATTTTTTTGTTATGTTTTATTTGTTGTCAGTTGTCAGTTATCTGTTAGACTGAAAAACAGACAGCTGAAAACTTTTTTAAAAAATCTTCTTCTCTGCAATTAAATCATTAATAATTTCTGAAACCTCGATAAAGTTTTTAAGTTTTTCTTCTGAAATATTTTTACGGATGGTTTCATTGAATTTCAGCACTGTTTCTTTAGATTGTTCTCTTTTCTCTTTTCCAAAATCAGTTAAGTAAATTAATACACCTCTACCATCATTAGGATTTGGTTTTCTAATAATTAAACCTTTTTCTTCTAAAGTTTTTAAAGTTCTTGTTAATGAAGTAGCTTCCATTCCCATTCGAGCACTGATTTTTGAGGAAGGTGTCCCTTCTTCTTTATCGATACTTAAAAGTGCAAAACCAATAGCCATAGATCCATCAAACTTTGATGCCTCTTCGTTGTACATCCTGGAAACGGCTTGCCATGTGGCTCTAAGGATATAATCTATCGTTTTTTCTTTCATACATTTTAAATAGAAAACCAAAGATAATAAAAACTTATTATGCACGCATAGTATTTATGTTAAATTTATTTTAAGAATTTAGGGTTTTACAGATTATAGTTGGAAGTTATACAAAAGTGTATAATGGGTATTATTTAATAATCGGTTGCCTGAAGGGAATGTTAGGAGTGGAATGCTTGCACTTGTTGAATTGGATGTGTTATATTAATTACACTTAAAGGGGGTTATGCAATACAATTCATTAATTTAGTTTGAGTGTTGATTGATAATTTGTTGAAGGTCATTTGCAGATACAACTCCTGATTGTCGCCATTTTATTTCCCCTTTTTTGAAAAGTATGAGTGTAGGTACTCCTTGTATTCTATAAGTGCTTGCTACTTGAGGATTTTTGTCTACATCTATTTTTAAAATTTTTGCTTTGTCACCAATTTTGGATTTAAGTTCTTCTAAAACCGGCTTCATCGCTTTGCACGGTCCGCACCATTCGGCAAAAAAATCTACTAATGTTGGAGTATCACTTTTGACTATTTCAGAAAATGTGTTTAACATTTGTATTTAACTTTTTTAAAGATCCTTATCTTGAATTGAGTTGTTCGTTTTTTGCTTTATTTCTGTAGTACAATTTCCCGCTGCACATCCAAAAGCAAACAAACCCATTGCGGCAAAATAGACGCCAATAGCTATTGCATACCATTGTTGGCCCATTACGGATTGTATTATAATGATAATTCCTAATACAAGATATAATGCTCGCGAAAAGGTCCAGTTAGTTAAAATTCTTGTTTTCATTTATCCTATTAAAATTTTTGAAGTCATTGTGACTTTTGATTTTATTGAATTGGAAATCAAACAGGCTGCTTCCGATTTTTGTAATACTCTTTCAGCTCTTTCACGGTCTTTTTCATCAGAAATAGTGACAGTAGGTTCAAGTATAATTTCACTTATCATAAACTTACCTTCAATTTGTTCTAACTTACCTTTTGATTTACAATTGAAATGGGTAAAGTTTAATTTTGAATTTTCAGCTATGGATAAAAAGGTTGTCATTAAACAACTGCTAACTGCAGCGGTGAACAAATGCTCTGGTGACCAAATTCCAGGAATTCCTTTTGGAAATTCGGGAGGCGTTGCTACTTCGATACAAGTTCCGGCTGCTTCATTTAATTCAGGAGAACACATCACACCTTTGCGATCAGTGTTCCAATTGATATCAACATTATAATAGTGTGGTTCCATGGGATTCTATTTTGTTTTGTAAGCTTGCCCATCCGCCACCATTGTGAACTTCGGGGAAGCCATTGGATTTTAAAATACTTTTTGCCGATGCACTTCTTATTCCGCTTGCGCAACAAGTAATAATTGGCTTATCTTTTTTTAGTTTACTTATATTATTACTAAGTGTGTCTACTGAGATGTTTATTGAACCTTTTATGTGTCCGCTTTGATATTCTCCTTTGCTGCGAACATCCAAAATGACTGCCCCTTGTTTTACCAATTCGACATAGTTCGCTTTTGGACTAAAACCGAAAAGCTGTTTAATTGTATTTATCATTGATTTAAAGTGTTTGAGAACGATGATAATTCACCTCTAACCAAGAACCCGCATTGTAGCATTCAATGCCAAATTGAGAAAGATATTGAGTGGCTTGACCACTTCGTCCGCCGCTTGCACAACATAATAACAATGGTTGTTTCATGTTTTTTAATTCCTCTATTCTTCTTTCAATTTCTTGTAAAGGAATGTTAATAGAACCGGCTACATGACCACCTCTAAATTCATCAATTGTCCTCACATCTAAAATAGTACCTTGTTTTTCTTTTATGATTTTTTCTATATTCATTTTATCTTTTTTTTACTTTCTTTTTCTTAAACATGTTGAACAACAAACCTCCCATTAAAGCCCCATATAAAGTGCTATTCATTGGTTTTGAGGTTATAGCACAAGTGCCACTTGCACAACCAATAAAATAAAAATAGCCATAGCCACAAATTGCTCCAACGATTACACCAATAATAGTAAGTTTGTTGTTGACAATAAAACTCATTTTATAATTCTTTTTTTCTAGTTGAAATTCCGAAAGGATAATAAAGTGGGCAAAAACTAATAAAACTTGTGAGGATAAAAACTCCTGCAAAAATTAATAGAACAATTGCTACTGTTCCTGATAGAATATTTGCAAAATACAAACCTGCAATTACCATTGCAATAAGTATTCTGACTACTTTGTCGGCTGTGCCCATGTTTGGTTTCATCATTTTTTCTTAAAGTGAATAATTAATTATACCACAAAGGTCTATTATTACAATAAATGTACAGCTACTTTTGTTACATAAGGAAAATTAAATAAAGAATAAAAAAAAACTCCTCAAGAAATTGAGGAGTTTTAGAATGATAAAGTAAATGATTATTTCATTTTTCCATTAACAACAGCAACAACAGCACCTACAAATGAAGCCAATACCATTGAAGCAACAACATCAATGCCCATTAATTTAAAATCGATAGTTTCTTTTGTCATGTTTTGAAAAAAGTTAACAGACAAAGTCATAAATAAAGCAATACCAGCAGCTAGTTTAATTCCATTAACACATTTAGAAATTCCTTCACCTTGAGAAAAGACATAGGATATCATAAATCCAAATGCCAAACATCCCATGAAAATAAAGGTCATGTTTTCTGTGGCTCCCTCTTCCGTTGGGAAAGTGTCTTTTAATAATATTCCGTAAATTAGCCATCCTAGAAGGAAATCAACAATTCCGCCGACAATTCCTCCAACAATAAAGTTTTTTACATTCATAATTAATAGTTTATTGGTTAATGAGTTAAAAGTATTAAAATATTAAGAATGTGATAGTTTATTAAGTATTTAATTGTTAACTTTTTAAAAGAATGAATTGTTAATAAAGTAATCAATAATTTTGGAGTTATTTCTTCTTGAAATTACCTGTGTCTACATCTTTTAAAAATTGGATGACCCCTGGGAAATAATGCTCTTGGTCGTCATATTGAGAACAATGACTTCCATTGGGACAAAATAGAAAACGACCGTTTTGCACTTCTTTAGAAATCCATTCCATGTGTTTTGGATCCATAGTGTCGTATTTGGCTCCAATAACTAAGGTTGGGATGGTTATTGTTTTGAGTCGTGCAGTCACATCCCAATTCTTCAAAGTAGCATCTCCGGTAATGCCAAACTCACTTGGTCCTTGCATGTATACATAGATGTTCGGGTTTAAATGTTTGAATGCTCTAGTAATGGACTCCGGCCATTTCTCAACTGGGAATCGTATGAGGTGTTCGGTATAATAGTATTTGAAAAGGAGTTCAGTGTATTTTGGATTGGTGTAATCTTTGTTTTTTTCGAATGTTTTAATTTGGTCTAACACGTCCTTGGGAAGTTTTGGACCTAGGACGTCTTCGGCATATTTGTTATAGGCCGGTGCGCTTGCCATCATATTGGCAATAATCAAACCTTTCAAGTTTTTTTGATATTTCAAAGCATATTCCATGGCCAGTATACCTCCCCAGGATTGTCCCATTAAATAGAAATTGGTATTGTCTAAACCCAATGCGATACGAACTTGTTCTACTTCTTCTACAAAACGCTCATTGGTCCACAAGCTTTTGTCGTTGGGTTGGTCGCTATAATACGAATCCAACTGATCATAATAAATGTATTCGATACTTTCTTGAGGAAAAAAGCCATCAAAACATTCAAAAAATTCATGGGTGCCGCCCGGACCTCCATGGAGTAGAAGTACTTTTATCTTTGGATTATTCCCTACGGTTTTGGTCCATACATTAAATTTACCTTTAGGTGTCGTAATGGGAATCATTTTGATACCACCCGTAAATTGGTCATCTCGTTTTGAAAAATCAAGATAATGTTCTTTTATAGAATTGTCTTTTGTTTTTTCTTGGCAATTGGAGAATAACAAAATACTAAACAATAGAATAATTAAACTTTTTAGTTTCATGGTTTTAGATTTAAGGTTGAATATGTTATTTTAAATTGTCTTTGTGATGTATAGTGATATTGAAAGGTTACCCATATATTTTTTGAAACAAATCTTTGTATTTTTCCATGACAATTTTTCGTTTTAGTTTCATAGTAGGTGTAAGGTGCCCACTTTCTATACACCAAACATCGGGTGTGAGTTCAAAGCGTTTTATTTGTTCCCAACTTCCAAACTTTTTATTGATTTCATTTAGTTCTTCTTGAATTCGTTCAATGAGTTTTGGATTTGAAACAATTTCTTCATTGGTATTGCCTATATTAATAGCATGTATTTTTGCCCAATCTTTGATGAATTCAAAATTAGGTTGGATAAAAGCAGCGGGCATTTTTTGTCCATCACCAATGACCATGATTTGTTCAATAAATCGAGATTGTTTCATGGCGTTTTCTATCAATTGTGGTGAAATGTATTTCCCTCCTGAGGTTTTAAACATTTCTTTTTTACGGTCGGTAATTTTTAGGAAACCTTCACTATCAATTTCGCCTATATCACCAGTATGAAAATACCCGTCTATGATAACTTCCTTGGTTTGCACTTCATCTTTGTAATAGCCCATCATTATATTGGGTCCTTTGCAAAGAATTTCTCCGTCTTCGGCAATTTTTATTTCTACTTTATCAATGACTTTCCCAACAGTTCCTATTTTAAAACCTCTGTTTCGCATATCATTGATAGCCACCAAAGGGGAAGTTTCTGTAAGACCGTAACCTTCCATAATAGTAATTTGAGCAGCTGCAAATATTCTAGCCAATCGAGGTTGCAAAGCCGCACTACCACAAGCAATAAGTTCTAAATTACCTCCCAATGCTTCTTTCCATTTTTTAAAGATAAGTTTTCGGGCAATTTTGAGTTGTAATTCATACCACCAACCGTTGACTCCATAAGGTTCATACTGTGTGCCGATAGCAACAGCCCAAAAGAAAAGTTTCTTTTTAATTCCTGTTAGCTCTAAACCTTTAGCGTATATTTTGTCATAGACTTTTTCTAAAACACGAGGTACTCCTGTCATTAAGTTGGGTTTCACTTCTCGGAGATTTTCACCAATTTTGTCAAATGACTCCCCAAAATAGATGGATATACCATAATATTGGCATAGATATAAATAAAATCTTTCGAGTATATGGCAAACGGGAAGATAACTTAAGGTTCTATTATTTCCAACTTCGTTTGGGATTCTTAACACACCCGCAAAAACATTGGAAACGATATTTTGGTGGGAAAGCATGACGCCTTTGGGTTGTCCAGTGGTTCCCGATGTGTAAATTATAGTAGCTAATTCTTCTGGTTTTACATTGTTTTTCCGATTGTCTACCTCTTTTTGATTACTTAGGTCCTCTCCCAAAATTAAAAGCTCCTTCCAATTTTTGCAGCCTTCAATTTCATTAAAGGAATAAACTTCTTTTAGTGTTGGAATATTTTGTTTTATCAAATTCACTTTTCGCAATACTTCTGCATCAGAAACAAAACAGTAAACGGATTCACTATGATTGAGAATGTATTCATAATCAGTTTCAGAAATCGTTGGGTAAATGGGCACATTCTGAGCTCCGGTTTGCAAAATCCCAATATCGATAATATTCCATTCGGTTCTATTGGTTGAGGTAATAACAGCAATTTTGTCATTCTTTTGAACACCAAGTCGAAGCAAGGCTCTCGAAATTGCATTGGCTTTATCGATGTATTCTTGGGTGGATGTTTTTTCCCAATTGCCATCATATTTGGTAACCAAACAGTCTGGGATGTTTTTGTTTTCTAATTGATAATATGGAAATTCGAAGAGACGTGTGATGTTCACCATGTAACGTAATTTTGATGCAAATTAATTATTATTAGCTTCATCTACAATAATAAATTAAAATATAAAATTATTTATAGTGAAATATGTAGTTTTGCAAGAATAAATAGTTGTTTATCTATGCAAAAAATCCCTAGGTTCAATGAATATAAAGTTTTGGCATACAGAATTTTTTTGGCGTATATCTTTTATTTTCTAGCCCGACTTTTATTCGTGATTTATAATATTGAATTGATAAAAGTAGATTCAACCGCTGAATTTATTGGTTTATTTTATCACGGTTTGGTATTCGACACGACTTCAATTTTATATGTCAATGCTTTATTTATACTTTTCTCCATCATCCCGATAGTAGGAAACACTAAGAAAGAGTATAAAAAATTTCTCTTTTACGTTTATTTCATACCTAATTTATTTGCGTATGCTACCAATTTCATTGATTTTATTTATTACCGTTTTAATTTTGGTAGAAGTACTAGGGCATCGTTGGATGTTTTGGAACATGAAAGAAATATTGGGGCTTTATTATTAAATTTCTTAATTAATTATTGGCATGTTTTTTTACTGTTTTTTATCTTCGCATATATTTGGATGCAATTTTATAAAAGAGTAAAAATTCATCATGAAAAACCCATTGTAAATTTTAAGTATTTTGCTTACTCAACGGTGAGTTTTTTACTTATTGCTACATTATGTATAGGAGGAATTCGCGGTGATTTTAAAAAGAGTACTCGACCTATAAATCTTTTAGATGCAAGTCGTTACGTAAAAAATGCTTCTCAAGCCGATGTCGTTTTAAACACTCCTTTTGCCATCATCAGAACTTGGAGTACAAACAGTTTTAAGAAAGAAAATTTTGTAACGCAAGCTCAAATAGATACCTTGTTGGTACCAATAAAACAATACAAAAACAACATATCTACAAAACCAAATATTGTAATTTTCTTAATTGAAAGTTTTGCTAGAGAATACAATGGAAGTTGTAATAAAAACACTAAAATACCCAACTATATCAGTTATACACCTTTTGTAGACTCGTTGGCACAACACAGTTTATTTTTTTCTAATGCTTATGCCAATGGTTGGAAATCCATTCATGGTGTTTCTTCTGTTATTGCAGGGATTCCTTCTTTTAAAGATGCTTTCACATCGTCTCCCTACCCGAAACAAAAAATAGAATCCTTGGTTTCTACTCTTAAAAGCGAAGGGTATGATACTTCTTTCTTTCACGGAGCACCCAATGGTTCAATGGGATTTTTAGGGTTTGGAAACATCTTGGGTTACAACCATTATTACGGTAAAACAGAATACAACAACGATGCTGATTTTGATGGTGTTTGGGGAATTTGGGACGAACCTTTTTTTCAGTATTTCAGCAAAACCTTGACTCAAAAGAAACAACCTTTTATGGCAACTTTATTTACCGTGTCTTCTCACGAACCTTATAAAGTTCCCGAAAAATATCAAGGAAAATTTCCAAAAGGCACTATTAATATTCACGAATGTATTGGTTATACTGATTATGCTTTGAGACAATTTTTCAAAGAAGCAAAGAAGCAACCTTGGTATAAAAACACCATTTTTGTTATGGTTGCCGACCATGGGAATACCATAAAATATGATGAATACAGAAAAGAGTTCAACAGAAATACGGTTCCGATTTTATTCTTTTCTCCCAATGAAAAATATGTTGGTGAGAATAAGGATTTTGCACAGCAAATAGATATTTATCCAACCTTATTGGACATGATTGGCTATCAAAAACCATTTAGAAGTTGGGGGAGAAGTTTAATAAATGATAAGCAAGTAGCGCCTTTCGTAATTAAGTACAGTGCAAATGTATATCAGTTTATGAGTGGGAATTACATTTGTACTTTTGACGGGAAAAAAGCTGTAGGCTTTTATGATAAAAACGATAAAGCGATGGATAAAAATCTAATCAAGAATCGAACTGCTGAAATGGATTTACTGGAGTTGCGTTGTGAAGCCTTTATTCAAGATTATATGGAGCGCGTTATTGATAAACGATTGGATAAATAACGCATGAAAAATTATGAGTTATTGCATTTCTATTTTCCTATGGGTTCGGTGTAATCTTTAACACGTTCTCCTTGTATATACATTTTCAAGGTATTAAAATGAATGGAAAATTCCGCAACATTCCAATCCTCATTAGTGTCAGATTCTGAGCCTACTGTATATCGATACCACAAAGTATAGGCAGCACTATCAAAACCTTTTTTAAATTTTGGACTTCCTGTTTCATTACATTCTATTCCCCAAATTATGGTTCTTTTCGGAAGCTCATGTAATTGGTAAATTCCTGTCCCATTAGCATTTAATTCAACAATGGGTTCAACACCTTGAAATAGGTAGGTTCCTGTTATGGGAAAATCTGTAGTGGTTGTGATATAATGGACGCTACTTTTTGTCGTGATTTCAGTAACGGAATTTTGGGCTAAACTGTTCATTACAAACAGAAAAAATGCAATTGGGAGTAAATTTTTTACTTTCATTATTTTAAAATTTAAATATTTTTATACTTTTTCAATCCACAATCTTGCATTAATAAAGGCTTCAAGCCATGGGGAAACTTCGTCTTTTTTATCTGTTGGATAATACGCCCAATTCCATGGAAAAGTAGAACGCTCAATATGTGGCATCATTACCAAATGCCTTCCTGTTTTGTCACACATCATTGCTGTGTTATAATCAGATCCATTTGGATTGGAAGGATAACTGTCATAACCATATTTGGCTACAATGTTGTACTGATTTTCCTCGTAGGGTAAATGAAACTTCCCTTCACCATGCGAAACCCAAACGCCAAGGGTTGTTCCTGCTAAGGTTTTAAGCATCACCGAATTATTCTCTTGTACTTTAACCGAAGTAAAAATACTTTCGTGTTTATGGGAATCGTTAAAATGCATTTTTCCATGAACCTCATGTTCCGGATTGACCAATTCTAACTCCATAAATAACTGGCAGCCATTACATATTCCAACCGACAAAGTATCTTCTCTTTTAAAGAAATTCTGCAAAGCGGTTTTGGCTTTTTCATTATATAAAAAAGCTCCTGCCCAACCTTTGGCACTTCCCAATACATCCGAATTGGAGAACCCTCCAACTGCTCCAATAAACTGAATATCTTCAAGTTTTTCTCTTCCCGAAATCAAATCGGTCATATGAACATCTTTTACATCAAAACCAGCTAAATACATGGCGTTTGCCATTTCGCGTTCGGAATTGCTTCCTTTTTCACGGATGATGGCAGCTTTTGGTCTGTTGGTGTTAGGAATCGAAGCAAGTTTTCCAGTAAAATGACTTGGGAATTGGTATGTTAACGCTTGATGTTTGTAATTGTCAAAACGTTCTTTCGCTTTGTTATTTTTGGATTGTTTTTGATCGAGTAGGAAAGAGGTTTCGAACCAAACGTCTCTATAATGTTGAATGTTGAATTTTAAATTAGCTTCGCTCAGTTCGCCTTTGGCTCGGGTTTGAATGATAAGATTTTCAGAACTTTCAACGTTTCCTATTTTGAAGTATTCAATTCCGTTCATTTCACTTTCAAAAGCCGCATCGTCTTTGGCCTGAAGCACTAAACCAATATTTTCTGAGAATAGAATCTTTACCAAATCTTTTTCTTCAAATGAAGATAAATCAATTGTGGCACCCAAATTCACATCGGCGAAACACATTTCTAACAATGTGGTAATCAAACCACCGCTTCCAATATCATGACCTGCAATAATTTGACGGTCTTTAATTAAATCTTGAATGGCATTAAAAGCACGTTTGAAGAAAGCTGCATCTTTAATTGTTGGTGCTTCAGAACCAATCTTGTTTTGTGTCTGAGCAAAGGAACTACCACCCAGTTTGAATTCATCTTGCGATAAATTAATATAATAAATGGAACTACCTTTTTTCTGCAAAACAGGTTCTACAACCTTCGTAATATTGGAGCAATTTCCAGCTGCTGAAATAATAACTGTTCCTGGTGAAATCACTTCATCGTTTGGATATTTTTGTTTCATTGACAGCGAATCTTTTCCTGTTGGAATATTGATTCCTAACTCGATAGCAAAATCGGAACAGGCTTGAACGGCTTCGTATAAACGAGCATCTTCACCTTCGTTTTTGCAAGGCCACATCCAGTTAGCAGAAAGGGAAACGCTTTTTAAATTTTCTTTTAAAGGTGCAAAAACCAAATTAGATAAGGCTTCCCCAATGGCATTACGGCTTCCGGAAGTTGGATCAATCAAAGCGGTTATGGAAGAATGACCAATGGAAGTGGCAACACCTTCTTTACCTAAATAATCCAAAGCCATTACCCCGCAATTATTCAAAGGCAATTGCAAAGGCCCAACGCATTGTTGCTTTGCTACTTTACCACCTACACAGCGGTCGACTTTATTGGTTAGCCAATCTTTACAAGCAACTGCTTCCAATTGTAAAACTTGATTTAAGTAAGTTTTTATATTTTCTTGACTATAAGTAAGTTCTGTATAATTTATGATGATCGTTTTATCGTTCATTATCACTTTTGGAGAACTCCCAAACATGTCTTCCAAAGCAAAATCCATTGGTTTGGTACCAGTCGATTTACTTTGAAAAGTAAACCTGTGATTGTTGGTCACATCTCCAACTTGATACATGGGTGAACGTTCTCTATCGGCAATTCGTTGCAAGTAATCAATGTTTTCTTGACCAATAACTAATCCCATTCGTTCTTGGCTTTCATTTCCAATAATCTCTTTGGCAGAAAGTGTTGGGTCACCAATGGGTAATTTGTCTAAATCTATCAAACCACCAGTTTCTTCTACCAATTCGGAAAGGCAATTTAGATGTCCACCAGCTCCATGATCGTGAATGGAAACGATTGGATTTTGATTACTTTCCACCAAACCACGTATGGCATTGGCAGCTCGTTTTTGCATCTCAGGATTGGAACGTTGGATAGCATTTAATTCAATTCCGGAACCAAAAGCACCAGTATCTGCAGAGGAAACGGCAGCACCACCCATTCCAATTCGATAATTTTCACCACCAAGAATTACAATTTTATCTCCAGTAGTTGGTTTCTTTTTAATCGCTTGGTCTAATTTTCCATAGCCAATGCCACCTGCTTGCATAATGACTTTATCGTAACCAAGCTTTCTACTTGTCCCACTGAGCTTGTCGAAGTGCTCGTGTTCGAAGGTTAAAACAGATCCTGTAATTAACGGCTGCCCAAATTTATTTCCGAAATCGGAAGCGCCATTGGATGCTTTAATTAAAATATCCATTGGCGTTTGATACAACCAAGGTCTTTCTTTCATTCCTTTTTCCCAATCTCTATTTTCGGTTAAACGAGAATAGGAAGTCATATAAACGGCAGTTCCTGCCAAAGGCAACGAACCTTGGCCTCCAGCCAAACGATCTCTAATTTCCCCTCCAGAACCTGTAGCAGCGCCATTGAAGGGCTCTACGGTTGTTGGGAAATTATGGGTTTCGGCTTTTAGGGAGATTACCGATTCAAAATCGGAGACTTCGTAAAAGTCAGGTTTGTCAGGAGTTTTGGGTGCAAATTGCTGCACTTTTGGACCTTTCACAAATGCTACATTGTCTTTATAAGCAGAAACAATATCGTTGGGATTTTCTGCCGATGTTTTTTTAATCAACTTGAAAAGGGAAGAAGGTTGCTCCACACCATCAATAACAAAAGTGCCATTGAAAATCTTGTGGCGACAATGTTCCGAATTTACTTGTGAGAAACCAAACACTTCGGAATCGGTAAGTTTTCTGTTTAATTTTTGGGATAGACTATTCAGGTAATCCACTTCTTCCTGGCTCAAAGCCAAACCTTCCTGTTTATTGTAAGCAGCAATATCTTCAATCTCCAAAATCGGTTCAGGTTGGCTATTTACGGTGAAAACATATTGATTGAGTTCGCTGTATTTTTGCGAAAGCATTGGGTCAAAATCTGTGAAGGTTGAAGAAACTTTTTCAAATTCTTCAATTCGAATGATGCCTTCAATGCCCATGTTTTGAGTAATCTCTACAGCATTGGTACTCCAAGGCGTAACCATTGCGGCACGTGGGCCAATAAAAAAATCCGTCAGGACGGATTTTTCTAGTTTATGAGCGTCGGCAAAAAGCCAGTTAAGTTTAGAGATTGTTTCTGCCGACATCTCGTCTGCGCTAGATGTTTTTTGCGTGTGTACGGCAAAAACAGTGGTACTTTCGTTTCCGAAGAAATGAATCATTTTTTTTTGTAGTTAGTTGTTGTTGTAGTTGCAAATCTAGGTTAAAAAAATTGAAACCTAAAATTGCAAATTATATAATTTAAAAAATTAATTAGGAAAAACGATATGCTGATAAGCACCAATATCTACTTTACCACTTGTCACTATTCGAGTTGCACCAGTTACATCCAAATTGATACCCAAATCATCACCAAAATCTTTAACATCAGAATGATCACCAATCATTAACTTATTGGTATAGACATCAAGGAAATCCGGGTTTTGATTTTTGATGATTTCAGCAGTGTTGATAAACGCATAAAGAGGATCATTGGTAAACTGATTGTTGGAGTTATTGAATCGGATTTGGCATTTATTGAAACTATAATTGAATTGTTTAGAGGTGTCCGTGCCTTTGTCCAATATTAATTCCACTTGGTTGGACCCAAAAATGATACAATTCTTAAAATCGGCCTGTTCTAAATCGAAGGTTACTTGTTGATTACTATTATCTTTATAATAATTATCAACTAAAACTGCTAATTGTTTAGAACTTGACCAATTATTGTTGAAAGTACATTGTTTAAACTCATAGGACCCACCAAGCGTACAAGCTAAAGCATATTGCCCCGCGTAATTGATTACTATATTTTCGCCTCTAATTTTCGCGGTCTTGGCATAAATACCCATATTAGTAGCATTATATATTTGGGTGTTTTTTATCGTCATATAATTGCCGTCATTGTGGTCAATCAGCAAACCGATAATAGCATTTTTAATAGTTAGATGGTCAATTTCATTGTCCGTACTTCCGTCGGTTAACCAAATGGTACCCCATTGTCCGGGGATATCTGAAAAATCGGGCTCCAACCGGTCGCCTTCAAAAATCACTTCATTTTCTAAGGCTTCGGTTGAAGAAATGCCACCTAGAACTTTGAGCGAACCCCCACTGCCAATAATTAAACCCGAATCGGCATGAAAATGGACTCGTGCTCCGGCTTGGACTGTTAATGTTTTTCCCGAGGGTACAGCACCATATCCATAGATAACATAAGGTTTATCATTCCCCCAGACATATTCATTTCCGTTAACTGGGTCGTTATCATCGAGGTAAAAGCCATAAGCATTTTCATCACCAATTGGTATAGTTTCCGTAGTGCCATCACTAAAACGTTTTGGATATAAAAAATAGGCATCCTGAATTAAAGTAACCAATTCTACTTTTTGTTGATTAGCACCAATATCAAATAAAATTTGGTCAGTATAAAGGAAATCAGTTGGATTGGCAGTAGCTACATCTGCGGTTACTTCAATAAAAACATACATACTGTCTTTAGCTAAAAGCTCTACATCATTAAATATCTGACCATCTCCAACGCCACTATTGTCATTGTCTTCACCGGTCATTCCATCAACAGTCATTCTGTATTTAGACTGCAGTCCTTTTTCCAATTGAATTTTTGGAATTTTAATGTCTGTATTACTTTTATTATATACTTTCAATGTATAGGTACTTGATCCGATATTGGTAAAAACGGTATCTAAATAAACGGTGTCTCTAGAAAAGGTTAAATCTCCTGTGCTTGCTTCAAACACAAAGTCTTCACGGCATGAAGTTAAAGAAATGGAGATTCCAATAAAGAATAAAATATAAAAAATAGTACGCATCTGTTTTCTGAATTTTGGTAAATATATGTATTAATTTGAAAATTTGAAAATGTGTTTTTTAAAGAATTATAATGATTAAACGAAGAAAATGATTTTTTATTCTGTAAAAGTAACAATCCAAACTGAATTTACTTTTTTCAAATCCTAAATAATTTGGTATTTTTACAAAAAATAATAATGAGTAATTTATTCCAAAAAGTACAATCCCATCAAAAGCTACAATTGCCTTTTGTGTTGTTTTGTAAACCCAATTCGGATAAAATTATTGGCTTATTTCAAAACGATAACAGCAACTATTTTATAGAAAATTTTAAAGAAAAAGGCTTTATTTTTGCACCTTTCTCGGGTCCAAAAATTCCTTATATCCCTGTAGATGCGTCTCATGTTTATGTTGAAAAAGTTTCGGTTTCTGATTTTTATGTTGCAAGTAATACAAAGTTTTTTACAAATGATAAAGACCAATCTGATTTTGAAAAATTAGTTCAAAAAGGAATTGACGCAATACAATTGGGCGCAATTCAAAAAGTAGTTTTATCTAGAAAAGAAACGGCAGAAATCCCTCATTTTGATTTAGAATCTACTTTCAAAAAACTTCTCGCCAATTATCCAGCAGCGTTTAAGTATTGCTTTTTTCATCCAAAAACAGGTTTATGGCTTGGTGCCACACCAGAGCAGTTTTTGAAAATAGACAATCAAGAAATTCAAACGGTAGCTCTAGCGGGAACACAGGTTTTTGAAGATAAAGAGGAGGTGATTTGGGAAGTAAAAGAAAAAAAGGAACAGGAATTTGTCACTGATTTCATTGTAGACAGTTTACAAGATTATGTTTCCGAAGTGACTGTTTCTAATCCATATACAGTAAGAGCAGGCAACATAATGCACATTAAAACCAATATTTCCGGAAAATTAAATAGAGAGCAAGGTCTGAAACAAGTTATTGAAGTATTGCATCCAACTCCAGCTGTTTGTGGTTTGTCAAAAGTAAAAGCTAAAGATTTTATACTTCAAAATGAAGGGTATAATCGGGAATATTATTCTGGGTTTTTGGGAGAACTAAATATTAATTTGGCAACATTTAAAACGGAACAGTCCGATTTATTTGTTAATTTGCGATGCATGAAAATAGTTGACAATGTTGCGGAATTATTCATAGGTTGTGGTATCACAAAGGATAGTGAACCAAACAAGGAATATGTTGAAACGGTAAATAAGGCCATGACGATGAAACGGGTATTTTAAAAAAATCAATTTGAATTAAATATATCAATTAAATGAAACTAGATATTTTAGCTTTCGGAGCACATCCAGACGATGTGGAATTAGGTTGTAGTGGTACTATTGCCAAAGAAATTTCAATTGGCAAGAAAGTTGGAATTGTTGATTTGACGCGAGGCGAATTGGGTACAAGAGGCTCGATTGAAATTCGTAACGAAGAAACTCAAAAAGCATCAAAACTATTAGGAATTACTGTTAGAGAGAATCTGGATATGTGTGACGGTTTTTTTGTAAATGATGAAAAGCATCAATTGGAAGTCATTAAAATGATTCGGAAATACCGCCCAGAAATAGTCCTTTGTAATGCCATTGAGGATAGGCATATTGATCATGGCAAAGGAAGTAAACTCGTTTCGGATGCTTGTTTCTTATCGGGTTTACAAAAAATTGAAACGACTGTTGATGGAAAATTACAAGAATCTTGGCGACCAAAAATAGTGTACCATTATATTCAATGGATGAATGTAGAGCCTGATTTTGTTGTGGATATATCTGCATTTATAAAAGTTAAAACGGCTACTATTTTGTCCTATAGTTCCCAGTTTTATAATCCCAATTCCAACGAACCCGAAACTCCAATTGCCACTAAAAATTTCTTGGAAAGTATTCACTATCGCTCACAGGATTTGGGGAGATTGATAGGCGTGGAGTACGCCGAAGGTTTCACTGTGGAAAGGTATTTGGCTGTCAATAGCTTAAGTGATTTGATTTAATTTTTATTTTTTTTCTTGGCAAAAGAAAACTTTTATATTATATTTGCACACGTTAAAAATGGTGGTTGTAGCTCAGCTGGTTAGAGCGCTGGTTTGTGGTGCCGGAAGTCGCCGGTTCGAACCCGGTCATCCACCCAAGAATGCAAAACCTCACGCTATAGCGTGAGGTTTTTTTGTTACTCAAACTTTTGGAGATGAAAAAAATATTATTTTTACTATTATTTCCCTCATTAATACTAGCACAATCTGATGCTGATATTGATAAGACTATAAAATTGAAAGTTGCCATCATGCAAAATTTTGTAGCCAAAGGCGCAGAAGGAGAAACGCTATTTTGGCAAACGAAAGGCAAAGTTACCTATGCCATTGTTAATTATACCGAAGAACAAAATCCTCAATTCAAAGCTTTATTTATTGCCCAATACCAAGAACTGCAGACGATTTATAAAAAAATGATTGTTTCTGAAGATGAAAAGGATACGGCTTTGTATGTAAAAACACTTATTCATCAAGAAGAAGATTACCGCAATTTACTAACGCCAGCTCAATTAAAACTGTATTTGGATAAATTAGCCGATTTTGAAAAGAACAATCCCGAAGCCAACAATTCCTATTCCTCTTTGTTCTTCTCTGAGAATTTATTAAAAGAATATAAATCAAGATTTACATTATAAAAAAAGCGCCGAGTGATTGGCGCTTTTTTTATTTAATAATCTTCGATTATCATTTATTTCCCATCCTTATCCACAACCAAACGGTTTTCACGATTGGCTATTTCCCATGCAATTGTAAATGCCAGTTGGGTTCTTTTGGCTAAAGCATCAAACTCAATTTTATCCACTTCATCCGAAACTTTGTGATAATCGGCATGAACGCCATTGAATAAAAACACAGATGGAATACCATTTTTTGCAAAATTATAATGGTCGGAACGATAGTAAAAACGGTTTCTGTCGTTTCTGTCATTGTATTTATAATCAATATTGATGTTGATGTATTTTTTATTTACAGCTTCACAAATGTTGTACAAATCGGTAGATAAATAGTCAGAGCCAATAAGATAAATGTAATTGTTATTCTCTGTGTGTGCTTCATCTCTTCGGCCAATCATGTCAATGTTTACATCGGCTACGGTATTGGCTAATGGAAATAGTGGGTTTTCGGAATAATATCTTGAACCATGTAAACCGTGCTCTTCACCCGTAACATGTAATATTAAAATGGAACGTTTTGGACCATGACCTTCGTTTTTTGCTTTTTGAAAAGCTTTCGCAATTTCCACTAAAGCTACCGTTCCCGAGCCATCATCATCGGCACCGTTATACACTTCATCTTTTGTCTTTCCTAAATGGTCATAATGTGCAGAAATTACAATAATTTCATCGGGTTTTTCAGAACCTTCAATGAATGCCCAAATATTTTCGGAGTCCCCCAAATTCTCATTTCTTTTTGCATTTAAGTAATCAGCTGGTATGGGTTGATAATAACTAGTAGCTCCTTTTGGAAATGGAATGCCTGCTTTTTTATATTGTTCAATTAAATAATTCCCTGCTTTTTTTTGACCTGGACTTCCTGTATCTCTTCCTTCCATTTCGTCAGAAGCAACTATTGTTAAATGTTTTTTTAATACAGTAGCAGTAATGTTGTTGATGTATTTTTGTTCGTCTAAGGGTGTTTTTTTAGTAGCTACATTTTGGCTTGAACAACTTGTGAATAATAATGTAAACAGGGATAGGTAAATAATTTTTTTCATTGATTTAATGGATGTTTATTAGGGTGTATAGGAAAAATAAAATGAGTATAATAGATATAAAAAACATATTGATAAAAAACAGAAAAATACTTTTGATAAACGAAATCCATTTTGTTTCTCCATAGAATCTGTGATGTGCCGGATAGAAATAGTAAAACATCCAAACATAACCAACAAATTTAGAAATGCTATTGAGGGAATCAATTATGGAAGAATTTCCAAAAAGTGATATTGACCTAGAAAAAATAAAAACAATTAAATAGATGAGCAATAAAAATGAAAAATAATGTAATGTAAATATACCATGATCAAAATAATACCATCTTTTTTTACTGTGAAATAACCATAGGAAAAAGGCAAATAATGGCATGTATAAAATTAATACTTTCGGGAAGTTATGAATAGCAGATTCATATCCTTTTTCAATAATTTCCGATTTGGTGTTGTTATCTCTAACATATTGAACTTTCCTAGTAATCCAATATTCAAAATCCCCCATTTTTTCATTCGCTTTCCCAAATTTTTGGATGGAGTCTATTTGATTCACCGATTTATAATCAGTATTAAAAAAACTATCTTCTTTATCTTCAACTTTCTTTTTTTGAATAGTATCTTTTACTTGTTTAGAAACATAATTAGATTTTAAAAAATGTTTTTGTTCTATTTTCTTTTGTGAAATAGTATCTATTTTAATTTTATTATTTATGGTAGAGGATGAAGTTTTCGTTTGTTTCATGTTCAACAAATCACTCTCAACCTCTTTATCAGGAAAAACAGCAATCAAAAAAAAAGTAACAAAACTGATAAAAATATATAATCTAACGGGTGCTAAATAAGAAAGCCGTTTCCCAGAAAGATATTCTTTGGTTAAGGAGGCGGGCTTTAATAATAAGTTCTTTATTGTTTTCCAAAAAGCATTTTCATAGTGGGTTAAATCTTCAAAAAAGTGTATGAAGAGGTGATGAAATGTTTTTCGGGTATCGCTATTTTCCTGCCCGCAATTGGGGCAAAATCTATTCTCTACAACATAGTTGCAATTCAGACAGGTTTTGTCTTTTCTAAGAGGGTTTCTAGACATACAAACTTCATTCAATAATCAGACGTAAAACTATTAAAATTATTTCTATTTTCGTACACTAATAATTAGTAATCATGCATTCACAAGCAAAAACACCTGAGCTGTATTTGGAAGAACTTCCCGAGGAGAGAAAGATTACCTTTGGTAAACTGCGAAAAGCTATTTTAGAAAACCTCCCTGCCGGATTTGAAGAAGAGATGTCTTATGGGATGATTGGCTATGTTGTGCCTTTTTCTATTTATCCAAAAGGATATCATTGCAATACAAAACTTCCTTTACCTTATATTAATATTGGTTCCCAAAAAAACTTTATAGCCATGCATCACATGGGAATTTATGGTAGTGAAAATTTGCTAAATTGGTTTGTATCAGAATACCCAAAACATTGCAAAACCAAATTGGATATGGGAAAAGGCTGCATCCGATTTAAAAAAATGGATGACATCCCTTATGATTTAATAGCCGAATTGGTTGGTAAAATTTCGGTTCAAGGATATATTTCAACGTATGAAAGTCTTTTAAAAAGCAGATAGCATGATTGAAATAGAAAAGGTTGCTGCAACGGATTTAGTAAAATTTGAAGTTATCAGAACCATCGCGCAAGAAACTTGGCCAATAGCATATGGAGCAATACTTTCTTCCTCCCAATTGGAATATATGTTTACTATGATGTATAGCACCTCAAGTTTATTGGAACAAGCTGCCAAGAAAAATTCGCAATTTATCTTAGCCAAAGAAGGTAACGATGATTTAGGTTTTGCTTCTTATGAAATTGATATACATCAAACAAACAAAACCAAAATTCATAAAATTTACATCTTACCTGAAACGCAAGGAAAAGGCATTGGTAAAAAGCTGATAGATTATATAGCTGCCCAAGCGAAAAATCAAAAGGATATTGCCCTAATTTTAAATGTTAATAAATACAACAAAGCGTTACATTTCTATTTGAAACTGGGATTTTCTAATGTAAAAGAGGAAGTAATCGATATTGGAAATGGTTATATAATGGACGATTATGTGATGGAGAAAATGTTGGAATAATTCCTGTTTTTTTGCTTATTTTTGCCAACGAAAATCAATAATTACAGGCATGGCTAAGTGGCAAGAAAGAGCAGAACTTCTATTTAAAAAAGAAGGATTGGAGAATTTGAAGAAGTCTAATGTACTAGTAGTTGGACTTGGTGGAGTAGGTTCGTTTGCCGCCGAGTTTTTGGTTCGAGCAGGAGTGGGAAAAATGACCATTGTGGATGGCGACATAGTCGATATTACTAACGTTAATAGACAATTGCCTGCATTACACTCTACAGTTGGTAAGTTAAAAGTGGATATAGTAGGTGATAGGTTGATGGATATTAATCCCGAGTTACAACTCACTAAAGTACAAGAATTTCTTTCCCCAGAACGTGCTTTTGAAATTGTTACTACTGATTTTGATTATGTACTGGATTGTATCGATAGTATCACGCCAAAACTCAATTTAATTATAGCTGCCAAGCGAAAACGCGTGAAAATTATTTCGAGCATGGGAGCAGGCGGAAAAATGGAAGCTTCAAAAGTAAAAGTTTCGTGCATTAGTAATTCAACTAATTGTCTTTTGGCAAAAACGATTAGAAAGCGATTGAAAGAACATAAAATCGACAAACTAAAAGTGGTATTCTCTTCTGAAATTCAAGATGAAACGAGTTTAAAAATGACTGACGGTTCCAATTACAAAAGATCTTTTTACGGAACCAATAGTTACATGCCGGGACTTTTCGGTTTGTATGCTGCAGAAACAGTAATCAGATATCTACTAAAAAAATGATTAGATTACGGAACTTCGGGAGTATTTTGCAGATAATTTATAACTCATAATTCATAACTCTTTTAATGATACAAACAGTAATTTTTGATATGGATGGTGTTATTGTGGATACAGAGCCGGTACATCATTATGCTTATAATGAACATTTTAAGCAATTGAATATTGCAATTACCCCAGAGATTTATGCTTCCTTTACCGGAAATTCTACAAAAAATATTTTCGAAAAGCTAAAAGCACAATTCCATTTAGAAGAAGATATTCAAACGTTGGTCGAAACCAAACGAAACCTTTTTAATGATGCTTTTGATAGCAAAGAAGACTTGTATTTGTTGGATGGAGTGGAAGTGTTAATTAAAGATTTATTTTCAAATGGAATGCAATTGGTTTTGGCATCTTCGTCAGCAAAAGTGACAATTAACAGGATTTTCAAAAGGTTTGACTTGCATAAATACTTCACGCATATCGTTTCGGGAGAAGATTTCCCAAAATCTAAACCACATCCCGCTATTTTTCAGCATGCTGCTTTTTTAGCACAAACACCTGTTAAAAACTGTATTGTGATTGAAGATAGCACTAATGGAATATTGGCTGCAAAATCGGCTGGAATATATTGTCTTGGTTATGATAGTATAAATTCTAAAATGCAGGATTACTCCAAAGCTGATAAAGTAATTAGCCATTTTCAGGAGTTAAATTTTAAAAAAATAAAAAACATTTTTTAGCCAACTGCTTCTTTATATACCCTTAAACATCTTTCTCTGGCAAATTTGTGATCTATAATAGGTTCAGGATAATCTAAAGTGCCTAATTCTGGAATCCATTTTTTTATATACTGTAAGTCCTTGTCAAATTTTTTAATTTGCTCAGCAGGATTGAAAATTCTAAAGTATGGAGCAGCATCTACGCCACTTCCAGCTGCCCATTGCCAATTCCCCACATTGCTTGCTTGTTCGTAATCCAATAGTTTCGTGGCAAAATAGGTTTCGCCCCAGCGCCAATCAATTAGTAAATGTTTACAAAGAAAACTTGCAACAATCATTCGCACTCTATTGTGCATGTGTCCTGTTGCATTTAGTTCCCTCATTCCTGCATCTACAAAAGGATACCCTGTTTTTCCGTCACACCATCTTTGGAACAAGTCCTCATTATTATCCCATTGAATGGCATCATATTTTGGGCGGAAGCTTGCATTCACCGTATGTGGAAAATGCCAAAGAATTTGCATGAAGAATTCCCTCCAAATTAACTCTTTAAAAAAAGTTTCGTTATTACTTTCTATAGATTTAGCTACTGCTTTTCTAATAGAAACGACTCCAAATCTTAGATATATCCCTAAATAGGATGTTTTATTTACTGCCGGAAAATTGCGTGTGGCTTCATAATTATCTATTAACGATTCAGAAATGTCATAGGGTGTCACTTTGGTAGATGATGACTCAAATCCAATTTCATTTAAACTCAAAAAAGGGTAGGTGTGGGTTGTGATTTTATCTAATAAATCTTCGGAATTATAATGAATTTGTTGTGTTATTTTGAATTTTTCTTTCCACTTATTGGCATACGGTGTATATACTACATAAGGTAAACCATCGTCTTTTGTAACTTCGTTTTTTTCGAATATAACTTGATCTTTACAGGTTTTGAATGCGATGTTGTGCTCTTTTAAAAAGGAGAATAATGTTAAATCTCGTTTCCGTGCATAGGGCTCATAATCGTGATTTGTGTAAATAGTTTTGATGTTGTTTTCTAAAATTATTTTTTCAAAAACATCTAGAGGCTTTCCATGAAAAATGGCTAATGATTTCCCTATACTTTGCAATTGATTTTGAATATTCTCTAATTGATGATGGATGAAAGTCACACGAGCATCATTTTTTGGTAATTGAGAAAGGATGAAATCGTCAAAAATAAAAATAGGCAATACGTTTTCACCACTATGTAAAGCGTGAAAAAGGCCAACATTATCCTCCAATCGCAAATCGCGTCGAAACCAGAATAGGTTCATTTTAATCCTTTTTAAATTCTCCAAACATTTCTATTAACTTAGCTCTTCGAAATTCAAAAATTTCCTCCAATTTTGGTTTTACTAAAAAGGGATGAACTAATTCCCCCAAAATTCCCATAGGAACTTTATAATCAACAATATCTTCCATTTCAACACCACCCGGAATTTCTTTTAAAAAATGTTTATGATGCCAAAGTGCGTAAGGTCCAAATCGTTGCTCATCAACAAAATATTTTTTATCTACTACATGTGTGATTTCAGTTACCCATTTTGTTGGAATTCCTAGTAAGGGTGTTACACTGTATTGGATTATTTGCCCAGGATACATTGCTCTATCAGCACCAGAAAGGATTTTGAATCCCATGTATGCGGGTGTTATTTTTTGTAAATTTTTTGGATCTGAAAGTAAATCCCATGCTTGATCTATGGGTATTGGTAGATTCTGTTTGGTATGTAATCTGTATATTTTCATAAAAAAATTATTGTTTGTAAAGATACGTAATGTTCAATTATTTTTAATAAAGATTAAACAATGAATAACATCAAACAGTATATAATATTTTCTATTTAAGGTATTATTAACATTTTAAATAAATACTATTTGTAAATTTGGGCAAATCTAAACTCAAAACTATGAAAAAAATTATTTTTGTTTTAGCAATGTTAATTGCAAATTATGCTATAAAAGCACAAGTAAAAATGCCTCAACCAAGCCCAAAAGCTGTTGTGCAACAAACTGTTGGATTGACTGATGTTGAAATTGAGTACAGTCGTCCAAGTGCAAAGGGAAGAATTATTTTTGGGGACTTAGTACCTTTTGGAAAACTTTGGAGAACGGGTGCTAATGAAAACACAACGATATCCTTTAGTGATGATGTTGTAATAAAAGGAGCTACACTTAAAAAAGGAAAGTATGCATTATATACAACTCCTAAAGCTGATATGTGGGAAGTGATTTTCTATTCTACAACAGATAATTGGGGAAATCCTGAAAAATGGGACGTAAATAAAGTGACTCTTTTAACAAATGTAGATCCTATCGCATTAGGAAATTCAGTTGAAACTTTTACAATTGCTGTAAATAATTTAACAAATGACAGTGCTACTTTGGATATTGCTTGGGAGAAAACCATGGTTTCGGTAAAATTTGAAGTGCCGACACAAAAAACAGCCATGGCAAGTATTGAAAAAGCGCTTGCTGGTCCAACGGCTGGTGATTATTTTTCATCTGCACAATATTATTTTCAATCTAATGGAGATTTGAATAAGGCTTTGGAGTATGTTAATAAAGCAATTAGTATGGCAAAATCGGTTAGTGATGTTCCTTTTTGGCAGCTAAGACAAAAATCATTAATTCAAGCTAAATTAGGAGACAAAATCGGTGCTATTGCAACGGCAAAATTATCCTTGGAGGCAGCCGAAAAAGCAAATAATAGTGACTATGTCAAAATGAATAATGATAGTATAAAAGAATGGAGTAAAAAATAATTTTCAAACTTTTTTAAAACCACGAATACAAAATAAATATTTGTATTCGTGGTTTTTTTATGCCTTTATTTTTTTGTCTTTGAATAATATTTGGAAGAGTAAACCAAGAATAATCGTTAATGAAGCTCCTATAAAATTCAACCAAAGATAACCTAGTTTTTCTTGCCCTGTTGGATAAATATGAATGGTGTAATAATAGATAAAGAATATGGTAGTTTGGCTAATAACAGCACTAAAAAAAACGGCGTTGGCTTTTATGTATTGTATGTAAAAACCAACTAAGAAAACACCCAAGACGGTTCCGTAAAAAATGGATCCTACAATATTTACTAATTGGATTAAGTTTTCAAAGAGTGTTCCAACACATGCAAATAGTATGGCTATTATACCCCATAGAATTGTAAAATAACGAGTTGCATTTACATAATGCTTCTCTGATTTTTCCTCTTTTAAATTTCTTTTATAAATATCAATAGCTGTTGTAGAGGCTAATGCTGTTAATCCAGACGCGGAAGATGACATAGCTGCCGAAAGAATTACGGCTAATAAAAGGCCAATTAATCCTGTAGGTAAATAATGTAAAATGAAATAAATAAATACATAATCTTTATCATTAGTCTCTGCTTTTTCATCCACTTTTGTGATTATTTCCTTGGCTTGATCATGTAAATCGTTTTCTTTTTCTGAGAGTGAAATCAATTTTTTTCGAAGAATTGGATTGTCATAATTTTGATTTAAATGGTCAATATAAAGCAAATTAAATTCTTTTTTTTCTTCGGATAAATCCATCAATTGCTTTTCCAATGCATTGTAATCTTTGGCATAGATGGATTTTTCTATTGCATTTTTATTAACGGGATTGAAATTTAATGGAACGGGATTAAATTGGAAAAATACAAAAACCATCACTCCGGTTAATAGTATAAAAAACTGCATGGGTACTTTTAAAAAACCATTCATGATTAAACCCATTTGGCTTTCTCTATCGGACTTCCCAGATAAATAGCGGCCAACTTGGGATTGATCGGTTCCGAAATAAGAAAGCATCAAGAAAAATCCACCCGTAATACCACTCCAAAATGTATAACGATTATTTAGATCGAAAGAGAAATCTAAAATATTCAATTTGTCATTAGCTCCAGCAATATGCATAGCATTGGAGAAAGTCATATCGTTTGGAAGCAAATGTAAAATAAGGAAAAACGTAATAAACATCCCGCTCATGATGACAAACATTTGTTGTTTTTGGGTAACATTTACTGCTTTTGTTCCACCCACAAAGGTGTAAATCATTACCAAAATTCCAATGATAACATTAAGCAAAGTTAAATTCCAACCAAGTATGGATGACAAGATAATGGCTGGAGCATAAATAGTAATACCAGTTCCTAATCCACGTTGTATTAAAAATAATATAGCAGTAAAAGAACGCGTTTTTAGGTCAAAACGTTGTTCCAGGTATTCGTATGCAGTAAACACTTTTAGACGATGATATATGGGAATAAAAGTCATGGAAATCACCACCATCGCAATAGGAAGTCCAAAATAAAATTGTACAAACCCCATGCCGTCATGGTAGGCTTGTCCCGGGGTTGATAAAAAAGTAATAGCGCTTGCTTGGGTTGCCATTACCGAAAGCCCAACTGTCCACCAAGGTGTTTCTTTATTTCCTAGAATATATTCTTCAACATTTTTGCTTCCTTTGGTTTTATAAACACCATAGAAAACAATGAAAAGTAAAGTTACTATTAATACAATCCAGTCGAGTTGTTGCATACTAAAAGAATATTTGCATTAGAATAAAAAATATAGCAATATATATGAAGTTCACAACCAAAACCCAAGTATAACTATTTTTCCAAGTTGATTTGTTTTCTGTTCCCATATTATTTCCCAATTGCTATCATATTTGCCAATAATCGAAAGGCACCAGGAACGCCTTGGGGCAATTCTCTAAAAAAGCTCAAACCCGTGTAAATATAATTTCCTTTCCCGTATTTTGCTACTAACAATGCACCATTTTTTGGTGTTTCTCCTTTGTCGTTGGCCGATAGAATAGGAGTGAAGTTAGCATCCCATTCGTTAGGATAATACAAACCTTGTTCTTGTTTCCAATTTTTAAAATCGTCAATAGTAATTTTATTTGGATAGTTTAAAATGGAATGATCTGGGTTTAGAAAACGAACTTCCACATTTTCTTCGGTAACTCTATCTCTAGAAATTTTTAATGGAAACGGCGCAATATTTGGCGTTACTAAATCGTCAGTTGTGTTGTATTGAACAATCATTGTTTTTCCGTTTTTTACAAAATCTAAAAGTATATTTTGTTTGAAAGCAAGTGCATTAACAACATTATAGGCACGAATTCCAGTCATTACAACGTCATAATCAAGGAGTTTTTCGTTTGTAATTTCTTCTGGTTTTAGGACGGTAACTTCATAACCCATTTGAGTCAAACTCTTAGGAACTTCATCACCAGCTCCCATAATGTAGGCGATTTTTTCATTCTTGGTTTTAATTTTCAAGCGAATAGCTTTGGCTTCAGCTGTTTTTAAAACCATTTGTTTGTAAATGTGTGGATAATTTATGTCAATTTTTTCTTTGTCATACGTTTTTCCATCAACAGTTACGATGCTTTTAATATTGATTTCGCTAGCTTCTTTTGATGGAAAAACTGTAAAAACCGCAATAATTTCTTCCCCTTTTTTAGCTAAAGTAAATGGAATTTCATTAGGTGAAACTTTCCAGCTTTCTGGAATATCAAGTTTTACATTACCTTGAACATTCTCTTTTCCAGCTTTTACTTTTGCAGTAATTGTTTTACTTCTGTCATTATTGAAAATATAAACTTTTTCAGGAATTGAGGAAGTAACAATAGGAACAATATCTAGCGGTTGATAAACTTCTCCTTTCACATCATCGGTGTATTTATAAACCACATTTTTTTCAAAAGAAATTTCAATCCCGTTAATTTCAATCCAAAACCCCACTTTTACTTGACGTAAAACATCAGGAGTTCCAATTTTTTGTTGGTCATCAACATGATACATTCCAACAGTTCCTTTTTGATTCAGCCAATATGGATTTGTATATTCAAGTTCATTTGGAAGTTCCAAAGTATTGTTTTCCGTATAGAGAATGTTATTTTTAAGCTCAACTATTTTTTGCTCAGCTTTATAAACAGGAACAGCACCAATGCCTTTTAATTTCATAGGTATGTTACTTCTGTTAATCACTTCAATTTTTACTTTTAAAGAACTTCCAGGCGTAGTTTCTTGATTTTCGGCAACAGCTTCAAGATATAAACCAGCACAAGAACCAATGATTTTTGTGATTTCTTCCGATTTAATATTTTTCCAATGTTCGTCTTCTAGTTTCTGAATTAAATCATAGGCTTTTACTAATTCTGGAATACTGACGGAAGGATTTTTAAAATCGAAGTTTTTCTCTACATTGTATAAGATATCGCCAATTGCTTTTCCTCCATTTATTCTATTCCAAGTGGTATCAATGCCTTCAAAAATATTGGATTTATCGGTAGGCGTTACTCCTTTTAATAATTCTAAATATTCATCTTCTTCTCCTCGAGTACCAGTAGAACCAAAACCTTGTGATTGGTGACGACTTCTACTCAATGCCGCAATTTCTTGATTTGATTTTCCAACAGATTGATAGTAAACGCCCGTTTTTAAATTAATTAAGTTGGTTTTATCGGCTTTGTCAAATTTTTCTTTGCTTCCATAAAACCACCAAGATGTATTGAAAAATAAGCGTTTGGGTTGCCAAGTTTTTACTAATTTTAATTGATTTGGGAATATTGTTACGTCGTTTACTTTGTCGAAAGCTTCTACGCTCAACATGGCTGATGCGGTGTGATGCCCATGTGTTGTTCCGGGTGAACGATGATCAAATCGATTGATGATAACATCGGGTTGGAATTTTCTAATGGTCCAAATAATATCGCTTAATACTTGATCTTTATCCCAAATATTTAATGTTTCATCAGGATTTTTTGAATAACCAAAATCATTGGCTCTAGAAAAAAATTGTTCTCCACCATCAATTTTTCTAGCTTCCATTAGTTCTTGAGTTCTAATTAATCCTAGAAGTTCACGCAATTCTGGACCTATAAGATTTTGCCCTCCATCGCCTCTAGTTAATGATAAATAGCCAGTTCTAGCTTTCTTTTCATTAGACAAATATGAAATTAACCTCGTATTTTCATCATCGGGATGTGCAGCAATATAAAGGACAGAACCTAAGAAATTGAGTTTTTGTATTTGATTGTAAATTTCAACAGCATTTGGTTTTTGAGGTTGCTGTGATACTACAATTTGAAAGGATAGAAGAAAAATAATGAAAGGACAATAGAAAAGCTTTTGCATAATAAATTCTTTGAATTAGCAATAGCTTCAAATGTAGCAATTAAATAAAAGGGGTAGTTTTATTTAATTTGAATTTAACAAAATTTTTGGCGAGATATAAAATTAAGACAATCATTCTGTAGCTGCTGTTTGGTTCATAAATCGGCCTTTTGAATTATAAGGATATAATTTTTTGTGAATTTTTAGAAACTGTTGTGGATTTTCTTCCTCATAATTTGTAATAGCAACTCGTGCTTTATTAAATAAAGAGTAGCCTCCATAATTTTGAGGAAGTTCAGCAGCAGTTTGCCATTTACCACTCATCTGGTAATAATATACATTTTTCAAATTATCATAGTAGGCAAATAAATTTGGAAAATAGGAATAGCGAAGTTGACAATTTGTTTTTGGATCAATTGGCAATGAGGGTTTATCATAGCCTGGTGGCGGTGGTGCTTGCGCAATAGATGAATAGCAAGCTAATAGTAGTATCAGTAGGAATACAATTTTAGTTATTTTCATGATTTACAAGTTTTGTTTTTTTTGAATTTTTGGGGAATCAAAAAGGGTTAAAATATATTTAGCTATAAAGCATGGTGTAAAAGTAAGGATAAAATTTTAAAAAAATCGATTAAAAACATAATTAATCGTTAAAATACATATTTTTTAATTTTATTAGGGTAAAATTCTTAAAAAAATATAATTTTTAATCCGTGAATTCCTGGTCGTCGAAAGGTTGTTTGATAATCGAAATTCCTTTTTGAAGTAAAAGATTATTTGGATAGGTAATTAGTTCCCCGTTTTTTGTTTGAAGTAGTGTGTGAAAAGCATTAATATCAATAATTTCAGCTTCAATTGGGAAATCTCTATCATGTACTTTTATTACATCACCAATTTTAAATGGAAATGAAAAAAATAAAATTATTCCAGATGTAATATTACTAAGAATGGACCATTGGGCGAACATAGCAACACCAACAACAGTAGCAATAGAGGAAAGGGTTAAGAATATATCATCTGTTTTAACTCCCCAAATTACAATCAAAGCAATTGTAGCTAAAATATTTATCAATAAGTGAATATATTTTATCACTAAATTGGTTCTATATTCGATGATAGCACTAGATTTTGCATACCTTCTCACCAATCGCGCAATGATAAGTCGCAAAATAATTATTAAAATAAGTATTACTCCGGTTGCAATAATTTCTTTAGTAAAATTGGTAAAAAACATAATTTTAAGTTTAAATATTATTTAAATGGTCGTAAACCAAATGCGTTGGTAAACCAACAACATTAGTGTAGGATCCTTCAATTTTTGAGATACCAACAAGTCCAATCCAATCCTGAATACCATAAGCGCCCGCTTTATCAAAGGGTTTGTAGTTGTCAAGGTAATAACAAATTTCGTCTTCGGTTAATGTATTGAATGTTACTTTTGTAATATCAAAAACGGTTTCTGTTTTAGTAATTGTTTTGAAACATACCGAAGTGATGACTTCATGTGTTTCGTTAGATAAAGATTTTAAAATTTGAACGGCATCCTCATAATCCTTAGGTTTTCCTAATGCTTTTCCGTTTAACCAAACAATGGTGTCACTTGTAATTAAAATGTCTTTGGGTTGTAACTCCCCTTCAAATGCTTGAGATTTTAGAACTGCTAAATAGTCAGTGATTTCAACCCCTTTTAAATTATCGGGATAAATTTCTTCAATTTCTTTTAATCGAATTTCAAAATCAAGGTCCATATCTTTAAAAAACTGCTGTCTTCTTGGAGAACCTGATGCTAAAATGATTTTATAGTTTTTTAATTTTTCACTAAGCATTATATCTAATGTTTAAATTGATAATCAAAATGGAAAGGATACCAAAGAAAATGACTAATTTTAATACATTACTTATTAATTTAAAATCTTCTTGTATTTTGGCCGACCACATTTTTATTAAGCAAAAAAACATTGGTCCAACAACTAAAATCAAAGCATAAAGTGTTGCGAAATATAATTTGAAAGCCATCAAATTACTATTGATATAAAAGAGTAAAACGGCTATTGAAATTGCCAATAATCCAAAAGTAATCTTCGAGGTTCTTTCTATTCCAAGTGCAATTGGCAAAGTGCTCATTCCTTGATTGTAATCGCCATTTACGTCTTCCATATCTTTTGCTATTTCACGTATAAAATTTACTATAAAAGCAAAAATTGCATAGTCTAAAAGTATTTTAAACATAATGCTCATTATGGCTTGATTTCCTTCATAGGTTGCAGGAAGTAAATCAAAAACACCAATGATAACCACACTTATGGAAAGGAGTAAAGCCACAATAATATTACCTACTAAAAGCATTTGTTTCAAACTGGTGGCATAAAGGTATAAAGTGGCTGCAATCAATATAAAAATGGCGGCAAAGCTTGGTTTTTGGATTACATTGGATAAATAAAATCCAATACCAACGCCCATTACATTTAATGCTACATAGATATTATAAGCCATGGTTTCGGAAATGCTTTTCCCAATAATCACTTCGTTTGGGTTGTTGTCATTATCGGTTTCTTGATCCATAATGTCATTAATAACATAACCTGCGGCTGCAATTAATACTGTAGATAAAACTAATAATCCATATTGCCAATCCGCCAAGGATAAATAAATGTTTTGCAATTTTAAAAATCCATAACGGAAAATTAACTGCATAAATACTAGTAATAATAGATTTTGGTAACGAACGAGTTTTAAGTATTTCATTTATTGTTGATTCGGTAATTTTAAGGTTTGTTAATAGGTAATCTTAATCGTGTTTTCCATTATAATACAAATGCCATTTGCCTTGTACTTTCATGACTTGTTCCACAACTTCCCGAACAGCTCCTTTTCCTCCATTTTTATGTGAGATATATTTAGAGATAGCTTTAATTTCTGGGCTTGCATCTTGAGGACAAGTAGGTAAACCTACCAATTGCATTACATGGTAATCGGGAATATCATCACCCATATACAGTACGTTTTCGGGTTTTATATTGTACAATTCTACATATTCTTTAAAGGTTGCTACTTTATCTGGTGATGCCAAATGAATATCGGTAATGCCCAAATTTTTCAATCTTATTCTCACGCCATCATTGTTTCCTCCTGAGATAATGCAAACATTGTAGCCACTTTCAATTGCCGCTTTCATGGCAAAACCATCACGAATATTCATTACTCTAAGCATTTCTCCAGTTTGTGTGACATGGACTGAATTGTCGGTTAAAACACCATCTACATCAAAAATGAAGGTTGTGATGTTATTCAAAATTTCTTTATAGCTTTTTGTCATTTTCAATAATAGCTTTTGTTAGTATTTTATAAATTTCTTTTTGATTTTCATTGGTTAAAAAATTCAAATGCGAATTTATAGTTTGTGTGTCTTTTCTTTTAGCTGGTCCAGTTTGAGCCTCATTGGGTGATAAACTTATAATTTTATTTGCAGTTTCTTGTATTAAAGGCTTTAATATATCAAAAGGCAAATTATTTTCATTGCAAATTTCATTACCGATTAGGTACAAATGATTGACAAAATTATTCGCAAAAACTGCCGCTACATGCAATGCTTTTCGCTGTTCGGAATTGATGTTGTAGACCTTATCGGATATTGATTTTGCTACTATTTCAAGAATTGTTAAATCTTCAGTATTCGTGGCTTCCAAACAAATTGGTATTGTTTTAAAATCTACTTCTTTTGATTTTGAAAAAGTTTGCAACGGATAAAAACCTGCTTTTCTGTTTTTATCATCTAAATCATTCATCGCTACGCTTCCTGAGGAATGCGCTACTAATTTATTTTTGAAAGGGATTTTACTAGATACAGATTTTATTGCATCGTCAGAAACAGCTATAATAAATAAGTCAGCTGCTTTTAAATCAGCATAATTACTTGTAATTTTATCCTTGGATATCAAATGAGATACAGCTTCTTTATTTCTAGAAAACACTTGAACCAACTCAATTTCAGTCGTTTTAGTAAACGCTTTAATAAGATGTTGGGCTACATTTCCAGAACCAATAATAGATACTTGAATCATGTGGCAAAATTATCAAAATTAATTTGACTTTTTATTTAATTTTCAAGTTTTAAAAATAGGTTAAAAAACTCTTAAAACCTTTTGAGAATAAATAATAAATAGACTTTTTTAAACTATTTTTGTACAACTTTTAAAAAAATAGTTAACTCCCTTCTCATGGAAAAAAAGATATTCTCAATTTTGTTCTCTACACGTTTAATGGCAATATTGTTTCTAACCTATGCTGCAGCAATGGCTACAGGAACATTTATTGAAAGTGCCTATAATACAGATACGGCAAGGATAATTATCTATAATTCATGGTGGTTTGAAGCCATACATTTATTTTTTATAATTAACTTCATTGGTAATATTAAGCGTTATCAGTTATTAAAAAAGGAAAAATGGGCAACGTTACTATTGCATCTATCTTTTATTTTTATTATTAGCGGAGCAATAATTACGCGTTACATCAGCTTTGAAGGGATGATGCCCATTAGAGAAGGTGCAACTTCCAGCCAGTTTTTTTCTGATAAAAATTTTCTAACTGTTTTTGTTGATGGTGATTATAAAGGACAATTAAAACGTCGCATCTTCGAAAAACCTTTATTACTTTCTCAAGTAACTAATAACAATTTTTCTATTGATGAAAAGTTTGACGAAACACCATTCGAAATCAATTATAAGAATTTTGTAATGGATGCCAAAGAGTTCATACTTCCCAAAAATGACGGAAATGTTTATTTAAAATTAGTTGAATCTAGTGATGGTTCCCGACATGAGCATATGTTAAAATCGGGGGAAATGCAAAATATTCATAATTTGCTTTTTGCGGTAGATATTCCAACAAAAGGTGCGATAAATATCAACACCAAAACCAATACCATCTATGCTCCGTTTGAAGGTCAATTTATGAGAATGGCAGATAAACTTCAAGGAAAAGTTGCTAAAGATTCTGTTCAACCTTTAATGTATCGCTCTTTGTATAATCTTGGAGGAGCACAATTTGTATTACCTGATGCTCCAGTGAAAGGAGTAAAATCTTTTAAATCAAGTGGTGATTATAAAAATAAAAAAGGAGATGATGCTTTAACGTTGACTCTTGAATCGGAAGGGCAGAAAAAGGAAATCACACTTATTGGTTCAAAAGGGAGAATTGGCGAGCCGCAGATTGTGAAACTGGGAAAATTAGATTTTACGGTATTTTACGGAAGTAAAGTTTACAAATTGCCTTTTAAAGTTAAGTTGAATGATTTTATAGCTTCAAAATACCCAGGAACCACGAGAAGTTATTCATCCTATGAAAGTAAAGTTACTGTTATGGATTCCACTACAAAATTTGATGCACGTATTTATATGAACCATATTTTAGACTACCAAGGGTTTCGTTTGTTTCAAGCATCCTTTGATCCCGATGAAAAAGGAACTGTGCTTTCTGTGAACCATGATTATTGGGGAACTTTGATAACCTATATTGGTTATTTTATGTTGTTTTTTGCATTGATGTCTATCTTGTTTACTAAACATTCTCGTTTTGCTGATTTGAAAAGAAAGTTGGAAAACGTGAAATCCAAAAAAGCAAAATTGGTTTCTATTATGATTTTATTAATGTCTTTCAATGGTTTTTCGCAAAATCATTCCATGCACAATACTAAAATTAATTATTTAGATTCAATACAAAAATATAAGGTTCCCGAATTGCAAGCCGAGAAATTTGGTCGTTTAATCATTCAGGATGATGGAGGAAGAATGAAGCCCGTCAATACTTTTTCATCGGAATTGTTACGAAAAGTAAGCAAAAAAGACAATTATAATGGAATGAATTCGGACCAAGTTTTCTTGTCAATGAAGCAGTTTCCATTTGCATGGATCGAATTCCCTTTGATTTACATTAAAAATGGTAATGACAGCATTCGAAAAATAATAGGAGCAAGGGCAGAAGATAAATATGTTCCTTTTAAAAGTTTTTTTGATGACAAAGGAAATTATAAATTATCGACTTATTTGGATGAAGCCTACAAAGCAGTAATTCCAAATCAATTTCAAAAAGACTTTATTGAAACCGATAAGAAAGTGAATCTTTTAAATTCGGCATTATTTGGAAGTATTGTAAAAATATATCCAGTTCCTGGTGATAAAAACAACAAATGGGTTTCCAATTTAGAGTTAAATCAACCAACGGGAACCACATTGGACACCATAAAGTCGGCTTTTCCATTGTATTTAGAAGCATTAGCAAATGCTGTCAAAACCAAAGATTACACTATGGCAAATACCATGATTTTAGGAATAGAAAAATTTCAGAAGAAATATGGTAGCGCCGTCAGACCAAGCGAAGAAAAAATTACTGCCGAAATTACCTATAACAAATATGATATTTTTAAAAACCTGTTTTGGTTGTATATGACCATTGGCTGTATCATGTTATTATTCGTAATTGTCAATATCTTCTTTGAGAGTAAAGGATTAAGAATAGTAATCAATGGATTTCACATTCTGATTGCTTTACTTTTTGTATTGCATACTTTAGGATTAGTAGCCCGTTGGTATATATCGGGACACGCTCCTTGGAGTGATGCTTATGAAAGTATGATTTATGTAGCTTGGGCAACCATGTTTTTTACTTTAGTATTCGATAGAAAATCAAAACTAACCGTTGCCTCAGGAACCTTTGTTGCTTCCATGATTTTGATGATTGCGCATTGGAATTGGATGGATCCGGCAATTGCTAATTTGCAACCGGTTTTAAATTCCTATTGGTTGATGATACACGTTGCCGTAATTGTAGCGAGTTATGGACCGTTTACTTTGGCTATGGTATTAGGTTTGGTCTCTCTAATTTTGATGCTTTTCGTCAATGAAAAAAATAAGGTTAAAATGAAATTGCACATTGAAGAGATTACCTATATCAATGAAATGGCTTTGACTATTGGATTGGTGATGCTTACCATTGGAAACTTCCTTGGCGGACAATGGGCCAATGAAAGTTGGGGAAGATATTGGGGTTGGGATCCAAAAGAAACCTGGGCTTTAATTAGTATTATGATTTATGCTTTTGTGATTCATGCACGATTTGTTCCGGCTTTGCGAGGAAAATGGGTTTATAACTTGATGAGTGTTTTGGCATTCTATTCGATACTGATGACCTATTTTGGAGTGAATTTTTACCTAACAGGATTGCATTCTTATGCTAGTGGAGATAAAGTGGTAACACCAGTTTTTGTTTATTATTCATTAGCATTTGTGGTGGTATTGGCAATTGTAGCTTATTTTAAATATAAAAAATATTTAAAGAATTAAGTTGTAAAAATTTAATTTTATGAAAAAACTAATCCTATTGTCATTAAGTGTATTTCTATTATGGAATACAAACAGTCAATGTCAAACTTTCAAAAGTAAAACGAATACAACTATGGAAAAACAAACTATTTATCAGTTCAAAGTTAGAGATTTAGCAGGTAAAGAATTTGATTTTGCGACACTCAAAGAAAAAAAAATACTTGTTATCAACACAGCTTCAAAGTGTGGATTAACGCCACAATACAAAGATTTGGAGGCGATTTATGAGCAATACAAAGATAAAAGTTTTGTAATTGTAGGCTTTCCGGCTAATAATTTTGGGAAGCAGGAACCCGGAACCAATGAAGAAATTTCCACTTTTTGTGAAAGAAATTATGGTGTAACGTTTCCAATGATGAGTAAAATTTCGGTAAAAGGAGCTGACATGGATGCGGTATATCAGTTTTTAACTCAAAAAAGTAAAAACGGTTTACAGGATAGTGAAGTGGAATGGAATTTTCAAAAATACTTAATCAATGAAAAAGGAGAACTGGAAAAAGTAATCGCTCCCCAAATTTTACCAACAGATGAATCGATAGTAGGTTGGATAAAAGGGAAGTAATTTCTAGTATCGTGATATATAAAAAACCTGATGAATTTCATCAGGTTTTTTTACGCAATAATTATAGATAGCTGAGCCACCATTTTTCTTTATGATTCATTTTATAAGTATCGAATTTTTTGCACAAAGGATAGGTGCGTGCTATAATTCCAATCCATATTAAAAATACTAAGGATAATCTACAACCGTATCCTTTTAATTCTGGAATTTTACCTACCCAAAATGGCAATAACATATTGTGCCATCCGCAGTCGAATAATTGCGCCATTAATATTTCTTCCAAGTGAATGAAATAAATATGAATGATATAAAAGAAAAAAGGAACAAAATTCGGGAAATTAAACCAAGAAATAATAGGTTATCTTTTCAAATGCAGCAATTAATAATTAAACACCAAATTGCAGATTATAAAGTTTTTCATGTTCGATATCGATAATTTTATCGACAAACGTCACTGCTGACGTGATTTAAAGAGTTTTTATCCCTTTAAACGATTTTCTTGTTATAACACAATTAATGTCATTAGTTTTGAATTGGATTATTAGATACCACAATACGATTATGATGAAAAATATTTTCAACCCAGTTTACAGACAAGACTATTTAGAAGGTTATTCAGTTGGATTAAATCCATATAGTAAAGAAATTGACTATCAAAATGACGCCTATAATTCCGGTTTTTTTCAAGCTAGATTAGATTACGAAAGCAAGAATGGCAAAATCATTAATGGAATCCCCCAACTAATAGTTACCAATAAAGTTTTGGAAGATTTTCTTTTGGCAGGTATGCTCGGCATGAGCATCAATGCGGATGGTTATTCTGCTTTTCAAATTGAAGAGATTCTAAAATGGTATCAGAGTGGGGTGGAGAAATATGATCCAAATCAAAGTCTCTATCTTTTAGACATTTTAGAACAAAACGGAATAGAAATAGTTTAATAAATTCAATTAAAAAACGAAAAACCTGATGAATTAACTCATCAGGTTTTTTATTTCAAAAATAACTGCATAATAACCGAATGCAGCCAACGGTCAAACTTATATCCCGATTCTTTAATTATACCGACAGTTTTAAAACCAAACTTTTCATGAAATGTCACACTGCCTTGATTTTCGGAATCGATAATAGCTATCATAGTGTGTAGTTTTTGTTCTTTGGCTAATGCTATTAGCTTTTCTATCAATAATTTCCCAATTCCTTTGCCTTGAATATCATTCGCTACATAAACCGAATGTTCTACTGTAAACCGATAAGCATCCCGAAACCTAAATTCACTATAATAGCCAAAACCAACAACCGTTTTATCGCATACAGCTACTATGATAGGAAATCCTTTTTTAAGTTTTTCATCAAAAATTGCTGTTTGTTGTTCCAGACTTCTAGGATGATAATCATATAATGCCGAAGAGTTGATAATATTATAATTAATAATCTCCAAAATTGGTTGTGAGTCTTCTGTAGTATAAGGTCTAATTTCTATTGTCATTAAAGGATAAATTAAAAGGTAAATGTAAAAAAAACCTATGAACCTTTGTATATTTGTTTTTCTGAAATTAAAAATTAATGATTTTTCCCAAAATACCTTTAGCGCAGAGTATTATTGAAATTTGCAATGCCAAAGGGGTACATAATATCGTTATTTCTCCAGGATCAAGAAATGCTCCCTTGATTATTGGATTTACCAATAATCCAAAATTCACATGTTACAGTATTGCCGATGAGCGTTGCGCTGCTTTTTTTGCTTTAGGAATTGCACAACAAATGCAAAAACCTGTGGCTGTGGTTTGTACTTCAGGTTCCGCTTTATTAAATTATTATCCTGCTTTTGCTGAAGCTTTTTATAGTCAAATACCATTAATTGTTATTTCAGCGGATCGCCCAATTGATAAAATTGATATTGGTGATGGGCAAACCATTCGTCAGGAAAATGTATTTGCAAATCACTCCTTATATAATGTCAATTTGCATGAAGATGCATCTGAAGAAAATGATGTATATATTAACGAAGCTATTAATGTGGCTATTTTCCGAAAAGGTCCCGTACATATTAACGCTCCTTTTGAAGAACCATTGTATGAAATCGCAAAAAATAAGACGGTAGATATTAATATTACTAGTTTGTTTAAAGCTCATAGGATGTTGGATGTAGAGGATTTAATTGCTTTTACAACGCTCTGGAATCATAGTAAAAAAATATTAATTCTAATTGGTGAAAATAAACCCAATTCAATAGAACAAAGATGGATGGATAAATTAGCAACTTATCCATCAGTGGTTGTTATGACTGAATCGACATCCAACTTGCATCATCCAAATTTTATTACTAATATCGACACATTAATTACGCCGTTTTCGCAAAAGGAATTTTTGAAATTGCAACCGAGAATTCTTATCACTTTTGGTGGAATGATTGTTTCAAAAAGAATCAAAGCATTTCTTCGAAAACACAAACCAAAACACCATTGGCATATTGACGAGCATAGAGCTTATGATACTTTTGGCATATTAACCAAACATTTTCATGTAACCCCAAACCAGTTTTTTAAGCAATTTTTGCCTTTTGCTAAAGCTAATCCAAGCGATTATGCTCCTTATTTTAAATCTGTTATATTATTACGAAAAGAAAAGCATAAACAATATGTGGCAAAGAGTCCTTTTTCCGATTTAAAAGTATTTGAAAAAGTATTGCCAAGTTTGCCTGAAAATTCCCAACTGCAAATCAGTAATAGTTCCGCCATTCGCTATGCCCAATTATTTGATATCCCTACGTCGATAGAAGTATTTTGTAATAGAGGCACTAGCGGTATAGATGGAAGTACATCAACTGCTATTGGTGCAGCAGTAGGTAGTAAAAAGCCAACGGTTTTAATTACAGGTGATATTGGTTTTTTATACGATAGCAATGCGCTTTGGAATAATTACATTCCCAAAAACTTCAAAATTATTTTGATCAATAATGGCGGCGGCGGTATTTTTAGAATTCTGCCTGGTCATCAAGAAACTGAGACGTTTAACACCTTTTTTGAAACCTCTCATTGCCTAACAGCCGAACATTTAGCAAAGATGTATCAACTAGATTATTTCACTGCCAGCGATGAAAAAACATTGGACAAAGGGTTAAAAAGTTTGTACAGTCAGAACGAAAAACCTGTTATTTTGGAAGTGTTCACTCCAACACGGGATAATGATAAAATTTTGAATCAGTATTTTAAGGAGTTGGTCTAAAAACTTATTTCGTTTTCAAAATATACACTTTATGCAACAAATCCAGTTTTGGGAACCTCTTTAAAAAAGCGGCTCTATTGGGAGAAAGTGTATCATAGGGATCCATGGTTTCATTGCTATAGCCGCCATACAAAGATTCGACCACTTCCATACCTTTTATCACTTTGCCAAAGGCAGGAAAGCCTCTCACTTTATTATAATTTACAGTGTCGAGTCGTTGGTTGTCATTTAAATTAATGAACAAATCATTGCCTCTGGTTTCCTCACCAGCTCTAGCATAACTCAAAGCGCCTTTCAAATTACTCATTTTTACTTTTTCATCGGCCACTTTAAATTTATCCCATTTGTGCGTTTGGATGGTGTCGCCATTTCCAAATTGCACTACAAAATTGGGAACCACTCTGTAGAAAATAGTATTGTCATAAAAATGATGCCTCACTAACTGGTAAAAACGATCTGCCGCTTTTGGTGAACCATCTCTTGTGATTTCAATATCAAAAGTGCCTTTGTTGGTTTCAAATCGGGTGATGAAATTTTCTGGTGCTTTTTCTTCTGTCCATTTGGTATTAAAAACTTCTTTGGAACACGAAAACAATGCAAGTGAAAGGACAAGTAAAACTATTTTTTTCATGGAAATGTATTTTAGGAGTATCAAATATATCGATTATTTTCTTTCTCCTAATCTTTTGATTCAACATTTCATAATACTTTAAGTTGTCAGTATAAAATAGAGTTGTTTAGGCTAACCCTAAGAGAAAGTTTCCAAAATTAGGGTAGGGTTTTTTGCTTTAAACCTGTATATATAGTATCAACAAAATCTTTAATAATTGTGAATTATGAGCAGATTGATATATGATTACACGAAAAGCGTTTTAGAAAGCGTTAGTTTTAATGCGCAACTTTTTAAAAAAGAATTACGAAAAGCATTAAAAGCCTTATTGCCTTTTGAAATTGAAATGTTGAAAAATTGGCTGTCCTATTTTACTAGTAATAAACCGGATCTTAAAAACTGTTTAATAGAGTTAAATATAGTAGCATTTTAATATAGATATTAAAATAAAACAACCAAAAAAGTTAATAGAGTGCTGTTTCTATTAAAACCCCAATACAATCTTCATATTGATTATTTTCTTTCCCCAATTTGTTGACGCCACATGGCATAATACAAACCTTTTTCCAGCAACAAATCGTCGTGTTTTCCTTGCTCGATTATTTTCCCCTGCTCCAATACATAAATCGTATCCGCATGCATTATCGTTGATAAACGATGGGCAATCAAAACGGTAATTCTGTTTTTATCCGAAATATTCCGAATAGTCGTATTAATTTCTTCCTCGGTTATTGAATCCAATGCTGAGGTGGCTTCATCAAAAATTAAGAGATTTGGATTTCTCAATATGGCACGGGCAATGGACAACAGTTGTTTTTCTCCACCGGAAACTTTTATACCGCCTTCGCCAATCGTGGAATTTAATCCGTCTGAAGCACGGTGTAATAAGGTTCCGCAACTTGCTCTTTTCAGCACATCATATAATTCTTCGTCAGTAGCATCAGGTTTTACAAAGAGTAAATTCTCTCTAATTGTTCCCGAAAACAACTGCGCATCTTGCGTTACAAATCCCAATTGTTGTCGTAAATCCACCAAATCCACTTCGGTAGAATTAATGGAATTGTACAACACTTCACCAATAGCTGGTGGATATAGACCTACTAATAGTTTGACTAAAGTAGTTTTTCCAGAGCCGGAAGGTCCTACGAACGCTACGGTTTCTCCTTGTTTGATATAAAAATCTATATTTTCTACAGCTGGAAAACTGGCACTTTTATGTTTGAAACTGACATTGACGAAATGCAGGGAAGATATGGTTCCAATATGTTTTGGACTCGTTGGACGAAATTCTGATTTGGCATTCAACAATGCTTCAAAATTTTCCATGGAAACTTTGGTTTCATTGCGAACGATGATAAACGAACTCAATTCCTGTAGCGGTCCAAAAATAAAGAAGGTAAAAAACACCATGGTTAATAAATCGCCAACCAAAATTTTGTCACCAAATAAAAAATAATACAAAGCAAAAACGACACATGTTCTTAAAAAATGAACCGTCGTTCCCTGAATAAAACTTAAACTACGAATGAATCGAATTTTTTGTAATTCGAGACTCAATATTTTTTGCGTATTGCTGTTGAGTCGTCCTTCTTCCTGTTGGGTTAAACCCAAACTTTTTACCAATTCAATATTTCGTAAACTTTCGGTAGTAGAACCTGCCAATGCATTGGTTTGTGTGACAATACTTCTGGAAATCACTTTAATTCGTTTGCCTAAAAATGAACTCAATACAGCAATGATGGGAGCAGAAATTAAAAAGATTAAGGCAATGCGATAATCAATTCGGGAGATGTAGGCAATTACAAAGATAAACCCAACGATGGTTTGAAATACCAAGGATATGGAAAGTGTAATCAACTTTTCGGAATCGGTGCGCACTTTTTGTAATCGGCTCAAGGTTTCGCCACTGCGTTGGTCTTCAAAATCTTCATAAGGCAAATCCAATGATTTTTTGATGCCATCTGTATACATATCGGCACCCGTTCTTTGAATGACAATATTGGTAAAATAATCCTGAAAATTTTTGGTTAATCTCGAAACCATTGAAGCGCCCAAAGAAAGCACCAGCCAAAAGCCAAGTGATTTTATAAATTCGGTTTCATGGCCTTTGTATTTGGCAATGCCAACACCACAATCTTGCATTAATTTACCAGTTATAACCGAATCCGAAAGGCTAAAACAAATGTTTATGGCTGCCATTATCAAGGCAATTAATAATAAAAATTTGTGTTTTTTTAAATAGAAATAAAGTAGTTTCATAGAAAAAATTGGCGGACTAGTTGTTAAGTTTTTCTAGTCTTACTTTGATCTACAAAAATAAGAATATAATAACTTAACTGAATGACAAGAGTGATTAGATTTTTAGTAACTGTTATAGTAAATAGTTATGATGCTTCAAATTATTCTTCCAGAAAAGTTTTTAAATCCTCATAGGTTTTAATCTTAACACTCACTTTCTCTTTGTTCATAACACTTTCAATTTGTGTTGGAATGGGAAGTCGTATGTTTAAAGCAGGTTCAACGGAGTCTAAAAATTTAATGGGATGTGCTGTTTCTAGAAAAATTCCAATGCAGTTTTCCTGCTTTTGCATTTCTTTTTTCAACCCTAAATAACCCACAGCGCCATGAGGTTCGGCGATGTATTTTGTAGTATTGTAAATTGTTTTGATAGCATCAAAAGTTTGAGCATCGGTGAAACTGTAAGAAGAAAAATCTTTTTTAAATTCCGTCAAATCATTGTTGTACATTTCCTGAATACGGATAAAATTACTCGGATTTCCAACATCCATCGCGTTGGAAATAGTGGCAATGGAAGGTTTTGGATTGTATTTCCCTTCCACTAAAAACTGAGGAACGGTATCGTTTACATTGGTGGCAGCTACAAAATGCTTTATGGGTAAACCCAATTTTTTAGCTAAAATTCCAGCGCAAATATTCCCGAAATTACCACTAGGGCAAGAGAAAATTAAAGGTTTGTCGAGTGATTTCAATTGTTTGTAGGCAAAAAAGAAATAAAACATTTGTGGCAACCATCGTGCAATATTGATGGAATTGGCAGAAGTTAGATTCTTATGTTGTAAATCTGGATCTAAAAATGCTTTTTTCACCATGTCTTGACAATCATCAAAAACACCATCCACTTCTAGCGCCTTGATGTTTTGTCCCAAAGTAGTTAGTTGACGTTCTTGAATATCACTTACTTTTCCCGAAGGATATAATATAACTACATCAACACCAGCAACACCAAGGAATCCGCTTGCCACCGCACCACCTGTATCTCCAGAGGTTGCAACGAGTACTGTGTTTTTACTGTCCTTGTTGTCTTTGTTAAAATAAGCCAAACAACGCGACATAAATCGGCCCCCGACATCTTTAAAAGCCATGGTGGGTCCGTGATATAATTCTAATGCATAGATGTTTTCTTCCACTTTAATGGTTGGAAAATCAAAACACAGGGTTTCGGCAATGATTTGTTTTAAAGCTGATTTTTCAATTTCGTCACCAACAAATTGTTGAATTACTCGAAAAGCAATTTCCTCATAGGAGTACTTTTCAATATGCTGAAAAAAATCAGCGGGAATAGGGGTGATGCACTCCGGAAAATACAAACCTCTGTCAGGTGCTAATCCTTGTATTACCGCTTCCTTAAAAGAAACTTTTGGAGCGTTATGGTTTAAACTGTAGTAATTCATTTTGTAGTCATTACGAGGCGTGAAGCAATCTTAAATCATTTTAACGCCTTCATTATTAATTTTGGAAACATGAATTTCATAGGGAATTCCAGTTTCGTTATAAATTTCACACATGGCGTTTGCAATCTTTTCAGCAGTTTCAATTCCTTTACTCAAGGCAAAAATAGAAGGGCCAGAACCCGAAATCCCTGAACCCAAGGCGCCATTTTTCATAGCAGCTTGCTTTACCAACTCGAATTTTGGTATGAACTTTCCGCGTAAAGGTTCTACAATCTCATCATGCAGACTTCTACCAATCAATTCATAATCGGAAGTGTATAGACCAGCAATTAATCCGCCCACATTTCCCCATTGTGTAATGGCACTTTTTAGAGTAATCATAGTTTGCAAAACGGCACGCATTTCGGAAGTTTTCAACTCTATTTGAGGATGAATTACTGTAGCATATAAATCTTTTGGACTTTCAATTTTTATTATGTCTAAAGGTGTACTGCTTCTAACCACCGTAAATCCGCCTAGTAAGCATGGTGCCACATTATCAGCATGTTCGCTTCCGCTTGCTAAGGCCTCACCTTTCATGGCAAAGGCCACCAATTCTTTTCGGGTAAAAGGCTTGCCCAATAACTCATTAATTCCAAAGACTACTCCAGCGGCACTTGCCGAACTGCTTCCAATACCACTTCCTGCTTTTATTTTTTTATAAATTTCAATATCAAATCCGAAGTCTGAATCAATTGCATTAAGTAAAGCCAATGCTGCCACTCCTGCTACATTTTTCTCAATTTCCAAAGGCAAATCCGCACCCACAATTTTGGTAATACGGATTCCTTTAGTATTGGATTTTTTGATAATCATTTCGTCACCTACATTTTCCAAACACGTTCCCAGGACATCAAATCCGCAGGACAGATTGGCGATAGTTGCCGGACAAAAGATTTTAATTTCGTTCATAATTATACGTTACCTATTCGAATTACATCCGCAAAAATTCCCGATGCAGTAACTGCTGCACCAGCACCTGCTCCTTTTATTAATAAGGGTTGATCAATATATCTGTCTGTGTAAAACTGTACGATATTGTCTTTTCCTTCCAAATTGTAAAACGGACTGTGAGAAGGAATGAATTCTAATCCTACGCTTGCTTTTCCGTTTTCGAAAGTTGCTACAAACTTTAATCGACTGTCTTTGGCTTTTGCTTGTGCTAAAAGGTTATCAAAATGCACCGCATTTGCTGTTAAAGATTTGAAAAAATCGTCGTTATTTGTTGTTTTCATGCATTCGGCAGGAAGGAAAGAATTGTTTACAATGTCTTCCATTTCCATTTGGTAACCGCTTTCACGAATAAGAATTAAAATCTTTCGAGCCACATCAACCCCCGATAAATCTATCTTTGGATCAGGCTCTGTAAATCCTTGAACTCCAGCTTCTTTTACTACGTCGTGAAAGTTATAGGTTTCGCTAAAATTATTAAAAATAAAGTTCAAACTTCCCGATAAAACGGCTTGTATTTTGTTGACTTTGTCACCAGAAGCAATCAAATGTTTTAGTGTGTCAATGATAGGTAATCCGGCGCCAACATTGGTTTCAAACAAGAAAGGTGCATTGTATTTTCGAGACAATCGTTTTAGATTACTATAGTTTTCATACACGGAGGAACAGGCAATTTTATTACACGTTACGACTGCAACATTTTCTCTCAGATAATGCTCATAGGTTTTAGAAATCTCCTCGTTTGCAGTAATATCAACAAAAATACTGTTACGTAAATTAAATTCTTTCACCTTGGCAATAAAGGATTCTTTGTTGGCAGTTTCACCATCTTCCAAATGGATTTGCCAATCTTTTAAAGAAATTCCTTCCTCATCAAAATGCATTTTTCTAGAATTGGAAACAGCAATGACACGCAAATTAATTTTCAAATTGTCTTTTAAAAATTTCTTTTGCTGACTTATTTGATCCATGAATTTTTCACCTACATTTCCAACGCCCATGACAAACAAATTCAATTGTTTGGTATTGTCTTCAAAAAAGCGCTCATGAAGTGTATTCAGTGCTTTTTTAACATCACGTTCGTTAATAACAACCGATATGTTTCTTTCGGAAGCACCTTGCGCAATGGCGCGAATGTTCACATTGTTTTTTCCTAAGGTACTAAACATTTTTCCGCTTAAGCCTTGATGGTTTTTCATGTTTTCGCCAACAAGAGCCACGATGCAAAGATTTTTCTCGACTATGCAATTGTCAATTTTATTTTGAGCAATTTCCAATTCGAAGGCTTTGTTTATTGCTTTTTGAGCATTATCAGCATCGGTATTCAAAATACCAATACAAATGGAATGTTCCGAAGAAGCTTGTGTTATGAAAATCACATTGATATTCTCATTCGATAACACTTCAAACAATCGTTTAGATGAACCCGAAACACCTATCATTCCTGGACCTTCTAGTGTTAGTAAAGCAATTCCATCAATATGTGAAATTCCTTTAATTGGATTTTCTTTTTCGTTTTTGTTATTGGAAATATAAGTTCCTTCCGCATCGGGTTCAAAAGTATTTTTGATTAGAATAGGAATATTCTTTTTCAAAACGGGTTGTATAGTTGGGGGATATAAAACCTTCGCACCAAAATGAGATAATTCCATTGCCTCTTGATAGGAAATGGTTTCGATAGGTTGTGCCTGTTTCACAATTTTTGGATTGGCAGTAAACATACCGTTAACATCGGTCCAAATTTCCAAATGCGACGCATCCAAAGCCGCTGCTACGATTGCCGCTGTATAATCGGATCCGCCACGACCAAGTGTGGTATTGTTTCCATCTAATGAAGAGGCTATAAAGCCAGGGATGACAGTTACTTGAGCGTTATTAGAATTAAAATAAGATGCAATTAAATTATTTGAAACCTCAAAATCTACCACCGCTTTTCCGAAATGATTGTTGGTTTTTATAATTTCACGACTGTCTTTATAGGCAGCTCCTTTAATTTTTTGGTCTAATGCTTTCGCAATAATTTGAGAAGATAATAATTCACCAAAACTCAAAATCGTATCCGATGTTCTATTGGACAATTCTCCCAATAAATAACAACCATCCAGTAAAGTTTTTAAATGATTAATGTTGGCGTTTATAGTATCAAGTAAATCGCTTTGCTCGGTTTTTGGAATTAATTCTTCAATTGCTTCTTTGTGCTTTTTTTCGATTTGATTGACAATTTCTTTATAATTCTTGTCTTTAGCAGCAGCATTGGCAGCCGCAAAAACCAACATATCGGTAACACCACTAAAAGCGGAAACCACTACAACTAATTTATCTTTTTTTGATGTCTCTGTAACTATATCAATAACAAGTTTTATATTTTGCGCATTGGCAACAGAGGTACCACCGAATTTTAATGTTTTCATTATAAATTATGATTAATTTTCAAAAGTAAGTTATTTGATTTAGTATTAAAAAATTAACAAATATTTTTATGGATAATTTACAAATTAAATCGATATGCCGACTTTATTGCAATTTTGATAAGGTAACAGAATTAAATTATTGAAATTCGTAATTTAAAAAGTGGAATAGTAGCCACAAAACTTGTTTTTTAACAATCGTTTATAGAATTTTGGGGACTTAAACAAAACACCAAAATGGATCATTTTCACTATATAAGTTCTGAAGTTCTAAATTTAGAAACAGTTTCCGAAATTATTGCGCATCAAAAACCACTTGCTTTATCCGAGGAGGCTATAACAAATATTCAAAAATGCAGAGCCTATTTAGATAAAAAAATAGCAACGAATGAAGCTCCAATATATGGTATTAATACAGGTTTTGGTTCTTTATGTAATGTAAAAATATCCAACGAGAATCTTTCTCAACTTCAAGAAAACCTAGTAAAATCGCATGCTTGTGGTATTGGAGATGAAGTGCCTTTGGAAATTGTAAAATTGATGTTGTTACTTAAAATACAATCGTTAAGTTACGGACATTCGGGAGTGCAATTGCAAACTGTGGAGCGTTTGATTGAATTTTATAATAATGATATACTTCCAGTAATTTACACACAAGGTTCACTTGGTGCTAGTGGTGATTTAGCACCTTTGGCTCATTTGTCATTGCCGATTTTGGGAGAAGGAGAAGTTTATTTTGAAGGCAAAAAAGTACCTGCTTCCGGAGTGTTGAAACATTTCAATTGGCAACCCATTGTTTTGCAATCCAAAGAAGGCTTGGCATTATTAAACGGAACACAATTCATGAGTGCTTATGGTACTTATATTTTAATAAAAGCAGCTAAGTATTCCTATTTAGCGGATTTAATTGGGACCATTTCCTTGGAAGGATTTGATGGCAGACAAGAGCCGTTTAACGAATTGATTCATTTTATTCGACCTCACAAAGGACAAATTGTAACGGCAACTCGTGTAAATGAATTTTTGGAGGGCAGTCAAATCATCAGTCAGAAAAAGGAACATGTGCAGGATCCTTATTCGTTTCGTTGTATTCCTCAAGTACATGGAGCTAGCAAAGACGCAATTGATTATGTAAAAAAAACTTTTAAAACCGAAATCAATTCGGTTACGGATAACCCCAATATTTTTATTGAAAGCGATATGATTGTTTCTGGAGGAAATTTTCATGGACAACCATTAGCTATAGCACTGGATTTTTTAGCTATTGCACTAGCCGAATTGGGAAGCATTTCCGAAAGAAGAACGTATCAGTTGATTTCGGGAACACGTGGATTACCTGCTTTCTTAGTTGATAATCCTGGATTGAATTCAGGTTTTATGATTCCTCAATATACTGCGGCAAGTATCGCCAGTCAGAACAAACAATTGGCAACTCCAGCAAGTATAGATAGTATTGTTTCCAGTAATGGGCAAGAAGATCACGTGAGCATGGGAGCCAATGCCGCTACGAAATGCTTAAAAATCATGGAAAATCTGGAACGCATTTTGGCAATAGAATTAATGAATGCTTCGCAAGCTATTGAATTCCGTAGACCTTTAAAATCCAGTGATTTTATAGAGATGTTTTTGAAATCGTACAGAGCAGAAGTGCCATTAGTAAAAGAAGATCGAATTTTGCATTATGATATTCAGAACTCGGTGACGTTTTTGAATAGCTTTATGATTGAGTTGGAGGATTAAATAATCATGTAAACAACCATGATTATTTAATGTTTTTATAATAATAACAAACTCAAAAGTCCCAAAATAGCTGGAACACTTTGTACATAAAATATTCTTTTGGAAACGGTCATTGCGCCATACAATCCTGCAACTAAAACACATGCCAAGAAAAATAACGCAACATTTCTACTCCAAGTAGCATCACAAATGCACAAAGACCAAACCAAACCAACAGCCAGAAATCCGTTATACAATCCTTGATTGGCAGCCATGAGTTTGGTTTTTTCAAATTGGTCTTCGGGAATAGTTTTAAAAACTTTACGGGCACGTGTAGTCCATACAAACATTTCGAGCCAAAGTATATAAAAATGGATAAAGGCAACCAGTCCAATGATAATTTGAGAAAGTAGTGCCATGATTTAGTTATTAAAATTCCCTAAAGTTTTATGTATTTTTCGTTTGTGATGCGTTTGAATGAGGTGTTTATCACCCGAAATCACACTAATATTTCCGTCAATTTCGAACATAGCCAATTTCACATCCTTATAAAATTCGACACCATGCTCGCGCATGGCTTCTTGCAATTCTTCCGATGATATTCCCAATCGGGCCAAAGTTTTAAAATCGATTTTCCCATCATGAACCAATATTTCTGGTTTGTCTTGTACTAATTTTTTAATAAATTTAGAATTGAGCATGATTTTTTTGAACACAAAATTGATGATAAACAAGGCTAACGCTGCCACCATCCCGCCATAAAGCGAAGAATTGCTCCCCACCATGGCATTTTGTACTGAATTACTAATGAGTAAAATCAGAATAATATCGGCAGTATTCAATTGAGATAATTCTTTTTTACCAAAAATGCGTAAAGTAATAACCATAAAAAGATATATGGAGACGCTTCGGATAATAATATCAAGGTATGGATTCATCGACTTTAAATTAAAAAGCCACAAATTCACGAATAAATTTTAGTAAATGGATTCGTGAATTTGTGGCTTGTAGAAATTTCACTTTTTTATTTAGAAGGTTTTTCTGTTTTTTGAACTTTAACCGTTAATTCTTCTGCCCCGTCTTCAATATCCATGAAAATTTCATCACCCGATTTTAATTTAGAAGTAATGATTTCTTCCGCAAGGGAATCTTCAACATATTTTTGAATGGCTCTTTTCAACGGACGTGCACCAAATTGTTTGTCAAAACCTTTGTCAGCAATAAAGGCTTTGGCTTTATCGGAAAGCATTAATTTATAACCCAATTCTTCAACACGAGTATATAATTTTTTCAATTCAATTTCAATAATTAAATCAATATCATGTTTTTCTAAAGTGTTGAAAACGATTACGTCATCAATCCTGTTTAAGAACTCGGGTGCAAATGTTTTTTTCAAAGCATTTTCTATGATACTTTTCGAATTGTCATCGGCTTGTGCTACTTTGGCAGCTGTTCCAAAACCAACACCTTGTCCAAAATCTTTCAATTGACGCGCGCCAACATTGGAAGTCATGATAATAATGGTGTTTTTAAAATCAATTTTACGTCCCAAACTGTCTGTTAAATAACCATCGTCTAAAACTTGCAGCATCATATTGAAAACATCGGGATGCGCTTTTTCAATTTCGTCAAGTAGCACAACACAATAAGGTTTTCTTCTCACTTTTTCGGTTAATTGTCCGCCTTCTTCATATCCTACATATCCTGGAGGCGCTCCAATTAATCGGGAAATCGCAAATTTCTCCATGTATTCACTCATGTCAATTCGAATCAAAGCATCTTCAGAGTCAAATAATTCACGAGCCAAAACTTTAGCCAGTTGCGTTTTTCCAACCCCCGTTTGCCCTAAGAAAATGAATGAGCCAATTGGACGATTTGGATCTTTTAATCCAGCCCTATTTCTTTGAATTGACCGAGATATTTTTAGTACAGCTTCTTTTTGTCCAATAACCTTGTTTTCAATGAGCTCAGGTAAATTGGCTAGTTTATTACTTTCTGCTTGCGCAATTCTATTTACTGGAATACCAGTCATCATGGATACCACATCGGCAACGTTATCTTCTGTTACTTGAATACGATTGCTTTTTGAATCTTCTTCCCATTTTTCTTGTGCAATCGCTAAGTCTTTTTCTAAACGTTTTTCATCATCACGCAGTTTGGCAGCTTCTTCATATTTCTGTTTCTTAACAACCGAATTTTTCAAATTAGTCACTTCTTCCAATTGACGTTCTAAATCCAAAATTTGTTTTGGAACGTCAATATTAGTAATGTGCACTCGAGAACCTGCTTCATCCAATGCATCAATAGCCTTGTCTGGTAGAAAACGTTCTGACATATAACGATTGGTTAATTTCACACAAGCTTCAATCGCTTCAGGAGTATAGGTAACGTTATGATGATCTTCGTATTTGTTTTTGATATTATTCAAAATTGTAATTGTTTCTTCAACAGAAGTTGGTTCAATAATTACTTTTTGAAAACGTCTTTCTAACGCACCATCTTTTTCAATATACTGTCTGTATTCGTCTAAAGTTGTAGCACCAATACATTGAATTTCTCCACGAGCTAAAGCTGGTTTGAACATATTGGACGCATCCAAAGAACCTGTTGCTCCACCTGCACCAACTATAGTGTGTATTTCATCTATAAAAAGAATGATGTCGTCATTTTTCTCCAATTCATTCATTACAGCTTTCATCCTTTCTTCAAACTGTCCGCGGTATTTGGTTCCAGCAACTAAACTTGCTAAATCCAAAGTTACTACACGTTTGTTAAATAAAATTCGAGACACTTTCTTTTGGATAATTCGCAAAGCCAAACCTTCGGCAATTGCAGATTTTCCAACTCCTGGTTCCCCAATAAGCAAAGGATTGTTTTTCTTTCTTCGGCTAAGAATTTGAGAAACTCGCTCAATTTCTTTTTCACGACCCACAACAGGATCGAGTTTTCCTTCTTCTGCCATTTCGGTTAAATCTCGCCCAAAATTATCCAAAACGGGTGTTTTTGATTTCTTGGCGGTTTTACTGGCAGGATTATTAAAATTACCTTCTTTCAAACTGTCATCTTGTCCGGAATCTTCATTATAGGATTCACTTCGAGGTAAATTATCTAAAAATTCTTCTTCGTTTGGTGTCATGTTTAAATATTGTTCTTTAACTAAGTTATAATCAATTTTTAGTCGGTGCAACAACTTGGTTGTTGGGTCATTTTCATTTCTTAAGATGCATAAAAGCACGTGAGCGGTACTAATTGAAGAACTCTGAAAAACTTTAGCTTCCAAAAAAGTAGTTTTTAAAGCGCGTTCCGCTTGTCGAGTAAGATGCAAATTCTTCTTATCATTACTAATTTCAATATTTGGATTTGGTGGACTTAGAATTTCAACTTTCTTTCGTAAATGTTCTAAATCAACCGATAAATTATTTAAAATCGAAATGGCTTTACCATTACCATCTCTCAAAATTCCTAACATAAGATGTTCAGTTCCAATAAAATCGTGACCCAACCGAAGGGCTTCCTCTTTACTGTAAGTGATTACATCTTTGACTCTTGGGGAGAAATTATCATCCATAATATATCGTATTTGGAACTATAAATTTAAGATTATTCTATGATTTTAACAAAAATCATTCCTGTTAAAGTAATGTCAGCTAATAGACAAAAAAAAAGCCAATAATAAAAGAAGTAATACTAGTTATTTATTAACCAATAAACGAGCTTATTTTGTTAATAAATCGTTGAAATTTATGGATGAAAATTGCCTATAAAATTTTTAAATATTCTATATTAGCAGGCTTTGAATTTAAACTAATTTTTTATTAAAAATATATAATATGTCTGACGGAGAAAAGTTAATTCCTATTAACATCGAAGATGAAATGAAATCAGCTTACATCGATTATTCGATGTCTGTAATTGTCTCAAGAGCATTGCCAGATGTGCGTGATGGTTTAAAACCAGTACACCGAAGAGTACTTTTTGGAATGCATGAATTGGGAATCACTTCAAAATCCGCCCACAAAAAATCCGCAAGAATTGTTGGAGAAGTTTTAGGTAAATATCACCCACACGGAGATACTTCGGTTTATGACGCGATGGTTCGTATGGCTCAAGAATGGAGTTTGCGTTATTTATTAGTTGATGGTCAAGGTAACTTTGGTTCTGTAGATGGTGATAGTCCTGCAGCGATGCGTTACACCGAGGCCAGAATGCGCAAGATTTCAGAAGAAATAATGGCCGATATTGAAAAAGAAACTGTAGATTTTCAATTGAATTTTGACGATACTTTATACGAACCTAAGGTAATGCCAACTCGTGTTCCTACTTTATTAATTAATGGAGCAACCGGAATTGCAGTAGGTATGGCAACCAATATGCCACCACATAATTTAACGGAAGTTATCAACGGGACATTGGCTTATCTTGATAATAATGATATTGAGATAGATGAGTTAATGAACCATATAAAAGCACCCGATTTTCCAACTGGAGGAACAATTTATGGTTATGAAGGAGTTCGTGAAGCCTTTAAAACAGGTCGTGGAAGAATTGTAATGCGTGCTAAAGTTAACTTTGAAGAAGTTGACGGTAGAGAATCTATTATCGTTACCGAAATTCCGTATCAGGTTAACAAAGCGGATATGATTAAAAGAACCGCTGATTTAGTTAACGATAAAAAAATAGAAGGGATTGCCAATATTCGTGATGAATCAGATAGAAATGGTATGCGTATCGTTTATATTTTGAAACGTGATGCAACACCAAATGTTGTTTTAAATACACTTTACAAGTTTACACAATTACAATCTTCTTTTAGTGTCAACAATATCGCATTAGTAAAAGGCCGCCCTCAAATGTTGAATCTGAAAGACATGATTCATTATTTTATTGAGCACCGTCATGATGTTGTGGTTCGTAGAACCAACTTTGAATTGCGAAAAGCAGAAGAAAGAGCTCATATTTTAGAAGGTTTAATTATAGCTTCGGATAATATTGATGAAGTAATTGCTTTAATTCGGGGTTCTAAAAATACCGAAGAAGCGAGAGAAAAATTAATTGAAAGATTTAATTTATCTGATATTCAATCTCGTGCTATTGTAGAAATGCGTTTACGTCAATTGACAGGCCTTGAGCAAGATAAATTGAGAGCGGAATATGAAGAGTTGATGAAATTAATTGAGCATTTGAAAGCTTTATTAGCTGACGTGAATTTAAGAACAGCCTTAATTAAAGAAGAACTTATTGAAATCCGTGAAAAATATGGTGATGCACGTCGTTCTTTAATTGAATACTCAGGTGGTGATGTAAGTATTGAAGATTTAATTGCAGATGAAAATGTAGTAATCACCATTTCTCACGCTGGTTATATCAAACGTACCAACCTTACCGAATACAAAACACAAAATAGAGGTGGAGTTGGACAGAAAAGTGCCGGTACAAGAGATCAAGATTTCTTGGAACACATGTATGTTGCCACCAACCACCAATACATGATGTTCTTCACACAAAAAGGAAAATGTTTCTGGATGCGTGTTTATGAAATTCCTGAAGGAAGTAAAACGGCAAAAGGAAGAGCTTTACAAAACTTGATTAATATTGAAAGTGATGATAAAGTGAAAGCTTTTATTTGTACTCAAGATCTTAAAGATAAAGAGTATACCAATAGCCACAACCTTATTATGGTTACCAAAAAAGGTCAAGTTAAGAAAACATCTTTGGAGAAATATGCAAAACCTAGAGTAAATGGTGTTGCGGCCATTACCATTAAAGAAGGGGATGAATTATTGGCTGCCGAGTTAACAAATGGCAACAGTCAGATTATGATTGCAGTTCGTTCTGGAAAAATGGTTCGTTTTGAAGAAAGCAAAACACGTCCGATGGGAAGAACGGCTTCGGGAGTTCGTGGTATTACATTAAAAGATGAAACCGATGAAGTAATCGGAATGGTTTCTGTAAATGATATGGAAAGCGAAATTCTTGTGGTTGCCGAAAACGGTTACGGTAAACGTTCAAGTATTGATGAATATAGAATTACCAACCGCGGTGGAAAAGGAGTAAAAACGTTGAACATCACCGAAAAAACAGGAAAACTTATTTCTATCAATAGCGTAACGGATGCCGATGATTTAATGATCATCAACAAATCGGGATTGACTATTAGAATGGCAGTTGAGGATTTGCGAGTAATGGGTAGAGCAACACAAGGTGTGAAGTTGATTAACATCAAAGGGAATGATTCGATTGCTGCAGTTACCAAAGTGATGAAAGACGATGTTGTTGAAGAAATAGTAGACGAAGATGGAAATGTTATAGAAGCTGAAGTAATCGAAAGAGTAAAGCCAGTCCTAGAAATTCTTGAGGATGATGGTACTGCTGATGACGACGATGATGATTCTGATGAAGAAGAAATGGATGATGATGAATCGGACGAAGACGAAGACGAAACTGACGAATAATTAAAAATGTATATTATGAAAATTAAGCACATTGTCCTAGCGACAACAATGATGGTGACACTTTCAACTTTCGCACAAAAAGACGAATTGAAATCGTTGAAGAAAATTTATGCAAAAGACGAAATTAAGGCAAATGATGTTGAAGAATATAAAGCTTTAGTCACTAAATTGGAGCCTCTAGCTACCGAGGAAAGCGATAAGATTTATGCAGGGTTTTATAAAGTTATGATTCCAATATTAGAACTTTCCGCATTAGATAAAACGATGACGCCTTTGCAAATTCAAATGCAAATAACAAAGTCAATTAACCCAAAAACAATTTCTGATTTAGCAGTGGGTTTGAATGCCACTTTGGATTATGAGAAAAAAACAGGTAAAAAGATTTATACGGATGATATTAATGAAACTATTACTTCGTTCAAACCCGATTTGATGAATATCGCATTTGCTCTTGGAAAAGCTGAAAAACACAAAGAAGCTTCCCAAGTTTTATATTCCATATATCAATTGGATAAAAAAGACGTTGAAAAATTGTATTACGCTGCTAATTATGCTGTAAATGCACAAGATTTTGATGCGGCTTTGGATTATTATGGGCAACTAAAAGCCTTAAATTATTCGGGAGAAGGAACAACGTTTTCAGCACTTAATAAATCAACTAAAAGCGAGGAAACTTTTAATACTAAAATTGAACGGGATTTATACATAAAAGCAGGTACGCATGAGAATCCAAAAGAAGAAAAAATTCCTTCTAAAAGAGGAGAAATCTATAAAAATATAGCGCTAATTTTAGTTCAAAAAGGTAAAATGGACGAAGCAAAAACAGCCATTGCTGACGCTAGAAAACTAAATCCAGAAGATACTTCTTTAATTCTAACGGAAGCCGATTTATATTTTAAAGCTAATGATTTTGTTACCTATGAAAAATTAATCAATGAGGCATTAGAGAAAAATCCAAATGATGCTGATTTGATTTATAATTTAGGAGTTATTAGTGCTCAAGAAAATAATTTTGTTGATGCTGAAAAACATTATTTAAGAGTCATAGAAATTGATCCAAAATACACCAATGCCTATTTAAATGTAGCCGATATAAAACTTCAGTCGGATAAAAAAATAGTAGAAGAAATGAATAAATTGACCACTTCGGATAAAGACAACAAAAGATACGAAGTATTGAAAAAAAACAGAGAAACTTTGTTTAAATCGGCTTTGCCATATTTAGAAAAAGCCCATGAATTGGATGCCACAAATGAAAATGTGATCAATAATCTTTTAAGTGTTTATAATTTTTTGGAAATGACTGCAGAATATAAAGCATTAAAAGCTACTAAGAAATAATATTTTATTTGATAAAATTAAAAAGCTGTCTCGTTTTATAATGAGACAGCTTTTTTTATATAATTTTCTTAATAACACGTAATCGATGCGTGTGTTTATTTTGCTCGGCGTTGTATATTCCTAAATGATCTAACCTGTCAATTCTGACTTTTCCACTAGCATGAATAATATAATTATTATCCATGATAATACCAACGTGAATAATCTTGCCATCTTCATTGTCAAAGAAAGCTAAATCGCCAGTCTCACTTTCTTCTATAAAACTTAAGGCTTCTCCTTGCGAAGATTGTTGCGAAGCATCCCGCAATAAAGTATAACCATTTAATTTATAAACCATCTGAGTAAAACCAGAGCAGTCTATACCAAACGGGGTTTTTCCTCCCCAAAGATACGGTGCGTTTAAATACATGAAAGCGGTATTAATGATGTCCGTTTTAGCTTTAACACCACTAACTTTCATGCCTTCAAAATTAAAATTTTCGATATTGATTTCCGAATGATTTAAAAAGGACAATGATGCACCAAGTGGAATAGGAATTAAAACATTATTGGCTGTAGAAACATATTCTACTAAATCAGAGCTAAGGATTATAGCGTCTTTTGAAAGTTGCTTATAACTACTCTCCGAAATGAGCTGATATTGTTTGGTATCTATCCAACCTTCATAATCATCAAAATGCAATTTTATTTTGGACCATTGTTTGTCCACTAAAAGCACTTCAAAATGTTCGCCAAATAGGACTTGTGAAATAATTTCACTTCGGTCACTTGGTTCTGCTCGTAAAGGGATTATAGCTAGATTACAAATTGCAAACATTTAGGTTCAATTATGAATTTTAAATTACGAATTACGAATTGATATTTGTGTATTAATTCGTAAATATTTTTAGGATCTTTCAATAACAATTGCCGAGGCTCCGCCGCCACCATTACAGATAGCTGCCGCACCAATTTTTGCGTTATTTTGTTGTAAAACATTAATCAAAGTAACAACGATTCGGGCACCGGAACAACCCAAAGGATGACCCAAAGAAACAGCACCTCCATTTACATTTATCTTACTTTCATCCAAGCCTAATATTTGCGCATTGGCTAAGCCAACAACGGCAAACGCTTCGTTAAATTCAAAGAAATCAACATCAGCTACTGTAAGACCAACTTTGTCTAAAGCTTTCGGTAAAGCTTTCGCAGGAGTTGTGGTGAACCATTTTGGCTCTTGCGCTGCATCAGCATAGGATTTTATATAAGCCAATGGTTTTAATCCCATAGCTATTGCTTTTTCTTCACTCATTAAAATTACAGCAGCGGCACCATCATTTATGGTTGAAGCATTAGCAGCTGTAACGGTTCCGTCCTTTGTAAATACAGGATTAAGAGATGGTATTTTATCTAATTTCACATTGGTGAATTCTTCGTCTTTGGTTACCATAATTGGATCTCCTTTTCTTTGAGGAACTGCAACAGGTACAATTTCATTGTCAAATTTTCCAGAGTCAGAAGCTTTCGCAGAACGCTCATAGGATTGTATGGTAAAAGCATCTTGTGCTTCTCTAGAAATTTTATATTCAGAGGCACATAAATCGGCACTAACTCCCATAGCACTATTGTCATAAGCATCTTGTAAACCATCTTTTTGCATGCCATCAATCATAGAAGTAGGGCCAAATTTTACGCCATTTCTTAAATGTACATAATGGGGTATTAAACTCATGTTTTCCATTCCTCCGGCAACAATAATCTCAGCATCACCAGCCATGATAGACTGTGCACCTTGCATAATAGCTTTCATTCCAGAGGCACACACTTTATTGACGGTAGTACAAATAACAGAATTTGGTAATCCAGCATGAATAGCGGCTTGTCTTGCAGGCGCTTGTCCAACACCCGCTTGTACAACATTACCCATTATCACTTCATCAACTAAACTTGGATCTAAATTTATTTTATCTAAAGCTCCTTTTATTGCTGTTGCTCCTAAAAGAGGCGCAGCAACAGTTGATAACGACCCCATAAAACTACCAATAGGTGTTCTAACTGCAGCAACGATGACCACTTTTGTATTCATAATGTTTGTAATTGTTTATTTAAGTTGCGAATTTAATCATTTTAGATAAATACTAAATTACATTTTTGATAATATTGTAGAATTAGATGCATCGCTCTGAAAATAAGATTTAATTGTTTTTTAAAAGCTATACATTTGATTGTGAATGTATTTAATTTTTAGGTAAAAAAAAGGGCTGTTTTATTTGTAAAATCTATTATAGTAAGCTACATTTGCAACCGCTTAAATAATTTACGTTCATTGAGCTTGGAGAGTTGCCTGAGTGGCCGAAAGGACATGTTTGCTAAACATGCGTATGGGAAACTGTACCAAGGGTTCGAATCCCTTACTCTCCGCTTTCATATTTTTCGGGGTGTAGCGTAGCTCGGTTATCGCGTCACGCTATGCGTGAAGACCTCAAATGAAGATGAGACAAATACAATAATTATGTACATAGTATATATTTTATTTAGTAAAAGTTCGTTAAAATATTATACAGGTCAAACTGATGATCTTGAGAATAGATTACAAAGACATAATTCAGGATTGAGTTTGTCGACTAAATCAGGTAAGCCATGGGAATTGATATACCAAATTCAATTTTCAACACGTTCAGAAGCAATGCTTTTGGAGAAAAAAATAAAAAAAAGGGGAGCCAAAAGATATCTTGAAGATGTCGGTTTCTTTTAAATTCGGGGTGTAGCGTAGCTCGGTTATCGCGCCTGCTTTGGGAGCAGGAGGCCGCAGGTTCGAATCCTGCCACCCCGACCAAAAACTTTACATTTAGTTTTAAAAGAAAATGGGTGCATAGCTCAGCTGGATAGAGCACCTGCCTTCTAAGCAGGCGGTCGAAGGTTCGAATCCTTCTGCGCTCACAAGATAAACCATTGAGAAATCAGTGGTTTTTTTGTTTCTGCTATTTTATAATTCCTCTTTTTTTTATCTAGATACCCATTTTTTTTGAACTTTGTTTGCACAAAATTCCCATCTTAACTCAAAACTGTCTAAAGACTATTTTATTCTCCAAGAGCATTTTTAAGGTTAAGGAAGGTTTTTACAATAGAAAATCTTAGAGCTAATTGATGGAAAAAATATTAACATTGTTTAATATTTGTTAAACAATTACTTATATTCGAATTTTTAAAGCTAAAATCTGCTAAAAGTTGTAAATCATTCAACTGAAAGTAAAAGATAACTTATTATTAGTTGCTAAATCCCTTAGACAATGGTGAATCAAATATTACTATAATAAATTGGGAATAATCCTAAAAGCCAATTCAATACTGAAGTAGGAAAAAAATTGATTAAATAAAAATGAAAAAAATTATTTGCTTATTAAGCATTGCATTTATAATGCTGCAATCATGTTCTTCTGAAGTTAGTTCTAATGCGACAAATCCACAAGCGGCTAAAATTTATTTTGAGGCTTACAATTCCAATATTGGAACTAATGGAATTAAATGGTCTGAAATATATTCTGTTAATGTAGATGGGACAAATCAACAGCAAATTACTAATTATTCACAAAATGGTACTATTCAAATTATTTCTGAGGATGTATATTTAAGTAATAACTCTAAAATTTATTTTATTTCCAATAGGGATAATGCATATGGAGAAGTATTCAAAATGAATACTGATGGTTCTTCCTTAATAAGAATTACGGATAATTCAGGCCACTATTTTAGTAACCCGATGCTTTATTCTAACGAATCAAAAATAATAATGGACAAAGAAAGCGTTGATGGGGTAAATGGCAAATACGGAGAAATATATTCAATGCAAGAAGATGGTTCAAATTTAGTTAAATTAACAAATTACCCTTCAGAAGGGAGTTGCTATGAAGCAGTAATAAATCCTAATAATTCTAAAATTGTTTATTCATGTAAAATAAATAATATAGAGCCCCAATTATATACCATGGCAATTGATGGTTCTAATAAGCAAATTTTAACAACAAATAACACCTTCACTAAAAGAAATCCAAAGTACTCGCATACAGGAACTAAAATTGTATTTCAAGCTAGAGTAGCTTCAATTGTAAACAAGCATTCCGAAATTTTTATCATGAATTCAGACGGCAGTAGCATAGTACAATTAACTAATTATTCTAATGGAGGAACATTAAATACAGCAACTAATGATCCAATCTTTTCAAATGATGATACTCAAATATATTATGTGTCTAATGAAAGTGGTGTAAGTCAAATTTATAAAATGAATATAGACGGTTCTAATAAGACAATTTTAACTACCACACCCGAAGACAAAAGCAAACCTTATATTAAATAGAAAAATATGAAAATAATTAAACTAATTCTTATCACAGCTATTTTTATTATCACAAATTCTTGTTCGAGTAGTGGTTCTGGTTCATGCAATGAGATTGTGTGTGGTCACCCTAGTGGGCCTGTAGCAGGAGTGTACTATTTATATAGAGGAACATTGGAACCAGATACTTGTGGTTCAATAACCATTGAAGTTAATCAAGCCACCTACGATTATTATGAAGCCAAAATGGCTCAAAATCCAGAGGGATACTGTTGTTGGGAAGGATTAAAGTAAAAGATTTATTAATATAACGGATTCTTTTATAAGACATCTTTTGCTTGAAGACACAAAACTAATTTTAAACTAAAATCATGAAAAAAATTATCTATTTATTAAGTGTTGCATTTTTAATGTTACAATCATGTTCTTCTGGAAGTAGTGATAATGCATCATCCACTCAGTTAGTTGGAAAATGGGAGGTCTATCAAGTAGGAAGCTTCCCTCCAGGGACTGTTATTAATGGTTCAGAACCCCTAGTTAATTTTCAATTCGCTTGCCCAACCATTAAAGACTATTGTCAATTTGGAAGTCAGGGAACTTTTAAAGCTGCATCATATAATAATAGTTGTACTGAAGGTGGGGGAATAGGCACTTACACTAAAACAGATAATATAATAAATGTTTATCAAAACAATGTTTTTCAGGTTTCTTGGGAAATAATATCTTTGACTAATACTACTTTAAAAATAAAAGAATTATCCACTAATGATATTGTGGTTACGAGTTTTAAAAAGATCTAACAAAACTATTCTATGAAAAAACTATTCTACCTATTAAGCATAACTTTCCTAATGTTGCAATCGTGCTCTTCAGGCAGTAGTGATAGCAATTCTAGCAGTGCAGTAACAGACATTGATGGAAATGTTTATCAAACAGTAACTATTTGCAACCAGACTTGGACTAAATCTAACTTAAACGTTTCTCGTTATAGAAATGGAGATGTTATTCCACAAGTAACAGATAACACACAATGGGCAGCTTTAACTACTGGAGCTTGGTGTTATTATAATAATGACCCAGCTAATGGAGCGGTTTATGGTAAATTGTATAATTGGTATGCTGTAAATGACCCAAGAGGATTAGCTCCAGTTGGATATCATATACCTACTGATTTGGAATGGACCACCTTAACTACCTGTTTGGGAGGAGAAAGTTTAGCAGGAGGTGCAATGAAAGAAATAGGTACTTCGCATTGGCAAAGCCCTAATGCAAGCGCTACCAACAGTAGCAGTTTTACAGGTCTTCCTGGAGGTTGTCGCAGCAGCAGTGGATTATTCAACGCTATTGGCAACTTCGGTCAATGGTGGAGTTCGTCAGAGGGCAGTACTACGGATGCCTGGGCCCGCTCTTTGGTTTATGCCATTAGTAGTGCAAACAGGGGAATCAATAATAAGGAAGTTGGCTTCTCAATGCGCTGCCTCAGGGATTAATACCATTTGGTAATTTTTCCTCTATAAAATTAAATACCTAAGCAATAGTGAAGTTTTTTTGTACAAAGGGCAATCAATAGGTCTCACTCTGTTCATTCCCTTTGTTTCTTGAGGCTTTCCCAGTCAATCGTAACCTCCTCCATTATCGTTCATTATTTACTCAATTTGGACAGCTTTTTTTTGGAAAATTAATAAATTCTAAAACCATTAAATTTTGACCTAAATTTATAGCCTAAGAATATTAATAATGAAAGAACTAATCAGAGACACTTACGGATTTATATTCGAATCACCTTTAATTGAAGAAATTGCACAAGTATCATCAATAATTGATTTTAAAGAAGGCGATACTCTGATTGATTTTGGCGATTACATCAAAAAGATGCCTTTACTGATAACAGGGGCAATCAAAATATTAAGAGAAGATTTTGATGAGGGTGAATTATTACTGTATTTTATTGAAAAAGGAGATACTTGTGCCATGACCATGGCTTGCTGTATGGGTCAAACCAAAAGTGAAATAAGAGCGGTTGCTGAAACTGACGGTCAAGTGATAATGATACCTATCATTAAAATGGAAGAATGGCTTAGTAAATACAAAAGTTGGAGAAACTATGTTTTCAATAGTTATAATAACCGATTCAAAGAAATGCTTGCTGCTATTGACAGCTTAGCTTTTATGAACATGGAAGAGCGATTGTTAAACTACCTTTTTGACAAATCTAAAATCAACAATTCAAGAGAAATTTTCAATACGCACCAAGAAATAGCCTATGACCTACATTCTTCTAGAGTAGTAATTTCGAGATTATTGAAAGCCTTGGAAAACCAAGGCAAAATAAAATTAAACAGGGCTTCGGTAGAAATACTAACTAAAAAGTAGTTCAAAAAACGAGGGGATCAGTAATGTAAAAACCGTTGAAATTATTTTCAACGGTTTTTTTAGGATTACATTTAATCTTTAACACCAAGTTTAGCTAGTATGTCTTCCATCAAACACCATTTGGTTATGGAAGACTGTAAAAGATTGGCACCGACAAACGCAGTGAACCAAAGCCAATTTTGATTGACATAAAGGGACAATAACAAACTGATTAGGATAAAAGTTCCTGCTACGGCTCTAACGATTCTATTTTTCATATGATTTAATTTGATTTTTCTATGGCTACTATGGCAACATGGATATGGGATGCCGTTGATTGTTTTGCATTGAATTGCATTATTGCTTCAAAAAGTAAATCAACATTCTTTTGTGGTACAAAGGCATAAAACATTAGAGATTCTGTAATGTTCATCTCAGAAGCAAACCAATTCGATTCTAAAGCATCCTCCGTTGAGTCTCGGAATCCTATAACATCTCTATAAGAAAATGTTACAACATCTGCTTTTTTTAATAATGATTTGATGTCTTTTTCAAACTCCTTTATCGAGGTAATAATGACTAGTTTCATTTGAATTTTGAGTTATAAGTTATCAATTATGAGTTTCTTCATCAATTACTTCTGATGGTTTCTCCCATTTTTTTCTTTCGGTAACATAATAGATAATTGGCACTACTAATAATGTAAGTATTGTGGAAACAATGGCTCCAAATACTAACGAGATAGCTAATCCCTGAAATATTGGGTCAAACAATATAATTGACGCCCCAATAACTACAGCGCCAGTGGTTAATAAAATGGGTGTGGTTCGCACAGCTCCAGCTTCGATAATTGCTTGTTTTAATGGAATGCCATCGTTTAATCGGATTTCGATAAAGTCAATTAGCAAAACCGAATTCCTGACCATAACTCCTGCTAATGCTATCATTCCAATAAAAGAAGTTGCGGTAAAGTAAGCGCCTAACAACCAGTGACCAAATACAATCCCGATTAACGAAAGCGGAATCGCCATCATCATCACCATGGGGGTTTTGAAGTTTTGAAACCAACCAACAATCAGCATGTAAATGATTACAATTACTACCATAAAGGCTACGCCTAAATCGCGGAATACTTCTAAAGTAATTTGCCATTCACCATCCCATTTTACCGCAAAATCACTTTCGTCTGTAGGCTGTTCCATATACAATTCATTCACTTTGTAGCCTTTGGGTAATTTCATTTTTTGCAGTTTTTCATTCATTCCTAAAATTGCATACACTGGACTTTCTAAAGCCCCAGCCATATCGGCCATTACATAAACAACACGCTTTTGGTCTTTGCGGTAAATCGTTTTCTGCAATGTATCTTTAACAACTTTTACCAAATCGCTTATTGGAATAACATTCCCATGACTGCCCTTGATTTTTAGATTTTCAATGTCTTGTAGGGAAGTTTTGTCTTTATCATCAAGCGAAAGAACGATGCCTACATTATCATTAGAATTTTCATCATACAAGTTAGAAACTGGAAATTCTTTTAATAAATACGTTAGATTTCCAACAACTTGTTGAGGAGCAATTCCATTAAGCATGGCTTTTTCATTGTCAATTTCAAGTTTGTATTCGGTCTGACTGTCTTCGGTCATCCAATCAACATCTACAATATCAGATGTAGTTTCTAAAATTTCTTTTACCTGATGGGCTACTTTTATTTGGTCTTTGTAATTGGGTCCGTAAATCTCGGCAACCAAAGTCGATAAAACGGGTGGTCCAGGTGGAACTTCAATGATTTTGACATTGGCCCCATATTTTTTGGCTATTTTTTGAATCTCTGGACGCACTTCTTTGGCAATTCCATGACTTTGTAAATCGCGTTCTTCTTTGTGTAATAAATTCACTTGAATATCAGCCATATTACTACCGCCACGCAAATCATAATGACGTACCAATCCATTGAAAGTAATTGGTGCAGAGGTGCCAATATAGTTCTGATAATTCAATACTTCCGGAACGGTAGAAAGGTATTGTGCAATTTCTTGAGTTACTACTGCAGTGCGTTCCAAAGTTGTTCCTTCAGGCATATCAATCACCACTTGGAATTCGTTTTTGTTATCAAAAGGCAACATTTTTACAACTACCGATTTGGTAAAAAACATCATTACCGAGCTAATTAATAATAATACCGTTACTCCAACCAATATTCTTCTTTTTTTACTGCTTTCTAATAAAGGGCGTTCCAATTTATTATAAATTTTATAAACCCAATTCGTTTCAAGTCCTTGTTCTTCTTTATGTTTTTGTTCGTCTTTTTCTTGTAGTAAATGATATCCCAAATAAGGTGTTACCGTTAAAGCTACAAACAAAGAAAGCAGCATCGCAATAGAAGCTCCAATAGGCATCGGACTCATGTAAGGCCCCATCATTCCTGACACGAATGCCATTGGTAAAATAGCTGCAATAACGGTAAATGTTGCCAGTATAGTAGGATTTCCAACTTCATTAATAGCATAAATTGCAGCTTGTTTAAATGGTAGTCGCTTCATTTTGAAATGGCGGTGCATATTTTCGGCAATGATAATACTGTCATCCACAACAATTCCGACTACAAAAACTAAGGCAAATAGTGTGATCCTGTTTAAAGTATACCCTAATAAATAATAGGCAAACAAGGTTAGTGCAAAGGTTAAAGGCACGGAGAAAAAAACTACCAATCCTCCTCGCCATCCCATAGCCAATATCACTAAAAAGGTTACCGCAATAATAGCAATACCTAAATGTAGTAGCAATTCACCTACTTTATCCGAAGCGGTTTCACCATAATTACGAGTAACTTCTACGTGAACATCATCGGTAATTATGGTCTTCTTTAGTTGCTCTACACGATCCAATATTTTTTTGGATATCTTCATGGCATCGGCACCTTTTACTTTCCCAATAGAAATCGTAACAGCAGGATATTCTGATTGAGCTATTTTGAATTTTTCATTTGCTTTTCCATAGCCAAAAGAAACATAGCTACTCGGTGTGGCAGGACCATCTTCCACTTTAGCTACTTGCTTTAAATAGACTGGCAAATTAGCATTTACTCCAACAACCAAATTTTCAACATCTTCCGAAGATTTTAAAAATTGTCCAGTGGTAACCAAATATTCTTGATCATTATTGATAAAACTTCCCGATTGTGAACTGTTGTTATTGGCTTGAATCATTTGCATAATACCTAATGCATCCACACCATTCTCCGCCATTTTATCTTTATCTAAAACTACTTTTACTTGGCGGTTTCTTCCACCAATTTCTCGCGTAATAGCAACATCTTTTACTTTTTCGACTTCTGAGGTTACTTCTTCAGCTATTTGACGAATCTCAAAATCATTCAATTTATCACTCCAAAGTGTCAATCCCAACATGGGAACATCATCAATAGAACGGGTTTTTACCATAGGTTTATAAACGCCTTGAGGAAACATAGTTGCGTGTTTCTCTAATTCATCGTATAATTTCACATAAGATCGCTCTACATCTTGGCCCACATAAAATTGCACAATTATCATGGCTTGTCCGTTCATTGCCATACTATGAACGTGTTCCACTCCTTTGATATTGGAAAGAATTTTTTCTAATGGTTTTACTACACGACTTTCTACTTCAGTAGGGCTAGCTCCTGGATAACCCACCATTACGTCGGCCATAGGAACATTAATTTGTGGTTCTTCTTCTCTCGGAATTAAAAAAGAACTGTAAACACCAATAATCATCAAACCCACCATTAATAAAATGGTTAATTTAGAATTGATGAAAAAGTGCGCTATTTTACCTGATATACCTTCTTGCATTTTTGTTTATTTTATAGTTAGCCCTTCAACTGCGCTCAGGGTGACAATAATTATAAGTTGCTTTATTTGATTACTGAATGGTAACTTTTGCTCCATTAAACAATTTACCATCAGCGGAAATAATATATTGCTCATTAGCTGATAATCCTGATAATACTTCTACCTGATTCCCAAAATTTTTCCCTATTCGCAACCATCTTAGAATAGCCGTTTTTTCACTTCCTATAGTATAAATCCCAGTTAGTTGTCCTTGTTTCACCAAAGCACTTTCGGGTACTAAAATTTTATCGGATTGGGTTGTTGTTTGCGGTTTATTCGCAATTGGAAATTGGACATTCACAAACATTCCAGATAATACTTTGCTTCCTGTTTTATTTAAATTGATTTTTACCAAATATTGCCCACCAGTGTTTTTTGCTGAACCACTTACTTCTGAAACAGTTCCAGTTAATTCTTCGTTGGTAGATTTTACTAAAACTTTAGCTTTCATTCCGCTTTTGATAGATGTAATATCACTTTCGGAAACCATGGTAGTTACCTGCAAATGCGAAGCTCCTTCAGCGCTTACTAAAGGCATTCCCGGATTAGCCATATCGCCTTCTTTTACAAAAGTATTGGTAATTTCTCCAGCAAATGGAGCGGTAATATTAGCATAGGAAAACTGTGCCATCACTTCGTTTCGCATTTGTTTCGCTCCTTCTAAACCTGCTTTAGCCATTTCATAGCGAGAAGTCATGTCATCTAATTCTTTTTGGGAAGCACTTTGTTGATTGAATAAAGCAGTAAATCGGTCATAGTCTTTTTTGGCATTGTTATAACCAGCTGTTGCTTGTAAAATAGAAGCGTCTACTTGCGCTTTTTTAGCTTGTAAATCGGTGTTATTGATGCTAACTAATAATTGTCCAGCACTTACTTTTTGTCCGACTCTCACATGTACTTTGGTCACATATCCCATCATTCTGGTAGAAACATTAGCACTATTTTCGGCTTCTATTTTTCCGCTTGCCGTTACATAAGGCACATTGTTATCTGCTGTTGTTCCACTTACTTTTACGGGAATTGCAGGTGTATTGTTTGCAGTTTCTTTTTTTTCTTTTCCACAGGAAACCATTAGGGTTAATGCTATTGCGATTAAGGATAAATATATTTTTCTCATAATTATTTAGTTAAAAATTGTAAATATTGTTTAGTGAAATTGTATTCAAAAACCGACTGCAAATGCTCCAATTCTTTTTGAATCATTTGGGTTTCTGATTGTAATAAATCGGTTGTTTTTTCTAATCCTTGAGTAAAACGATTCTGACGGATTCGATACGCTTCTTGTGATTGTTCCAAAGCTAATAGCGATAAACTCACTTTGTTTTCGCTATCTTTTAATTGGCGATTGGTTTTGTTCAATTCCAATTGGCTTTGTTTTTTGTATTGTTCGGTTTCCGCTTCGGCTTTCTGAAAATCGGCTTTAGCTTTATCCATTTTTCCAATGGATTTATAACCATCAAAAACATTCCAGGATAATTGTGCTCCTACTAAATAACCATTAGCTGAGGTTCCCAAAAATTTTTCATCATACATTTCATAACTTCCAAAAGCGTTTAATCTTGGCAGGAAATTCATTTTGCTTGACATAAACATTTTTTGGTAAGCAACGGTTGATTGTTTCATCGCCTGAATATCTTTTCTGTTTTCGGATAATGATGTATTTATAGTTTCAACTGAAATTGTACTTTCTAACGCTTCTGAAGGTTTGTAAATTTTATCCGTAGTGTCTTCATTCAACAGAAAAGCTAAAGAATCAGAGGTGTTTTGCACATTGCTTTTGGCATATTGCAGTTGGTTGGTAATTTCATTTACACGAACTTGAACGTTTAACACATCGGTTTTTTGCAACAATCCTTGTTTGAAATAATTTTCAACCAATTTTAAATTGGCTTTTCCAGTTGCATCTGCTTTTTCAAAAACTTTTACGGCTTTGTATGCCAACTGCAATTGCATATATGCTTTGGAAACATCGAGTTCTAAATATTCTTTGGTGCGTTCGGTTTGCAATAAATAGGCATCCATTTTCGCTTTAGCAGCTTGTCTTCCATAAATGCCATCCACATTGATTAATGGTTGTTGGATTTCAATTTTAGTAGCGAAATTTTGAGTTTTTGCCGGATTATTTAACAATGCCGGATCAAAATCGGGAGCTGTTAAAATTTCCTGATTCAGTTTGGAACCAAAAGCCATTAAGGGATTAGTTGTTGCAATTCCGGTGTATGATACATTAATGTTGGGCAAAAAGAGGGAGTTGGATTGTTCGTAATCTGCTTTGGCCGATTTATAGGTTTTCTCAGCAATCTTAATTTGCAGATTCTTGTCGGATAGTTTTTGCAATAAATCATTTTTAGAAATCGACAAAGTATCTTGGCTGTGTCCCAGAAAGGAGATTAAAAAAAGCCCTATTGTGATGAATATTTTATTACTGTTCATAGTTATTTTTCTGAATTATGAAACAAAAGTAAGTTTCTATATATCTTCACACGGTAACAAGTGTTACAGAGGGATTAAAATTTAGCTGCTTTTTCAATAGAAGCTATTTTTGTTTTATATTTATATCCAATTCAAAACCAAAAACAGCGTGTATCCAATGAAGAGAATAGGAGTAATTGCTTTTATACTATTGCTTACTTCTTGTAAATCAAGTTATCTCGATTCAAAAAAAGCCCCAAATTTATTAGATATCTCAAAAGAAACGGATGAAAATGCTTTTGTAAATTTGAAAAACTACAGCAACGATTTTGTGTTGGATATGAAATATGCCACAGCGGATAATTTCCTTAAAGAAAAAGTATATCCTTGTGCCGAATGTTTTTTGAGAGTTAAAACTATAAAATCATTATTGGAAGCCAATAAATTATTTATGGAGAAGGGTTACAAAATTAAACTCTACGATTGTTATCGTCCAAAGGCTATTCAGCAAAAGATGTGGAAAATTGTCCCCGATGCCAATTATGTTGCCAATCCCAAAACAGGTTCCATTCACAACAGAGGAGGAGCGGTTGATATATCCTTGGTGGATTCACTAGGAGTAGAGCTAAATATGGGAACAAAGTTTGATTTTTTCGGTCCAGAAGCGGGTCACAATTGCACCAATTTTCCCGAAGAAATTTTAAACAATCGAAAATTTATTAAAGAGATAATGTTGCAAAGCAATTTTCAATCCTTTGATTCAGAATGGTGGCACTACAACTTAAATGATAGCAAAAAGGACAAAGTTGAAAATTTAAAATGGCGCTGTAACTAAATTTACTCAATGCATTTTATATAATTGATAAAATAATTTTCCGGCTTGTATTCCTTTTTATCTATTTCGGAAATCAATTCTGTTTTAAAAGGATAATCTATGGTTTCTGTAGCATACTTCACTCGCATAAAAGTTACAGTCGAAGTTTTTAAATCTTCAAAGTTTTCTTTTACAAACACAAAGGAACCACTCATAATTCGATTATTGATATTGTTCTGATCTTTAATCAAGGTGCCACAATTTTCATATCCAACAGACCGTAACGAGATAATTTTACCATTACTCAATTGAAAATAAATTTTCGAATTAACATCAAGACAATTTGCTTTTATGAAATCGGAGCTTTTTTGTAAAAATTGTACATCAAGCGATAAAATACCGTCTGTATTAACTAATGAAAAATAGATGTCTGTAGAATTACCTGCAAAACTTCTTTCGTAAATAATATATTGTTTTGTTGTTTTATAGGAGCCAATACTGTCGGTAACATTGGCATCTATTTCGCAAGGTTTCTGAGCAAACAAATTTAAATTTAAGAAAATAAAAAAGGCAATAAAAAGATTTTTCATGGATTATTTTAATTTACTGCAAAGTAAAACTATTTTATTGTCATTTTTATCAGTTGAAAAAAAACTGTACAAGTTCCCGCCATCTTTTATTTTCCATTTCTTTCTAATGTTTTCTACAGTTTCTAAAAAATTCCTTGTAGTCACATTTGATTTTTTATTCTCTAAAATGGATTTCATTTCATTTTTGTTATAGGAGTGAACGGAGTTAATTTCAAAAATCCTTCCTGGAAAGTCTATTAAAGTATCGGAAGTGTACAAATGGGAATTTGTATGCAACTTATCAATGGAATATTGGGTCGCCACAGTATTAAAAGCCCCCGATTTCATTATAGCACTATTGGGTTCGTAGAGGTATTTTTTTGGCAAACTAAAAGTAACGGGCATCTCAAATTCTGGAATTGCAGCTTCAAAATTTTCGAGATTTTCTTTTAAAAGGTTAACAGTTTTAATTTTAATGCTACTTGAATAGTTTTTTTCAATAATCCAAAGCAGTTCTTTAACTTCATTGTCAATAGCTACTATATGTACTTCTTTTACATTTTTTAACTCCAATAATCCAGCAGTAATATCTAAAATTGGAGCGGTTTTTATTAAAATATTACCTGAATATTGAAAATAATAATCCATAAATTTTGGAACATTTGGAGTACAATCTTTCAACATGAAAACTTTTCCCTTTGTTTCATTTCGTCTTGAAGGATCAATATAAATCCAATCAAATTTCTGATTTAAATCTTCAAGAATTTGTTTGCTATCACCAATAATACAATTACAATTAGTAACATTCAATTGATTGAAATTGTGAGCTACCATTTTGGAAAGTTCTTCATTGATTTCGCAATGAATGACTTGCTTCACTTTTTTTGAAAAATAAAAATCATCCACCCCAAAACCGCCCGTTACGTCAATTAACCGGTCTCCTAAAACCAAGCTTGCTTTGTAGGCAGCTGTTTTTTCGGACGAGGTTTGTTCCAATGAAATTTTACTTGGGTAGAGTATGTTTTTGGTTTGAAACCAGGATGGTAGTTTATCTTTTGCTTTTTGTTTGGCAATAATTTGATTGATAATCTCTTTCCAATCCGTATTTGGAAAAGGATTTTTTTGAAATGCCAAATCAGTACTTTTTGCAGCAAGATTTGTAGTAATAAATTTTTGAATTTCAGGATTTAATAGTGATAAATCCAAGGTTATATGTTTTTTGTAAAAAGCTGTACAATTTTATTTTCAGGAAAGAACTCTTTTCCAAAAACTTTCAAAATAGTGTACAATGGAACTGCTATTATCATTCCAACAATACCAAAAAGAAATCCTGCAACAAGAATTACCAAGAATATTTCAAGTGGATGTGAACTGACACTTTTTGAAAAAATATAGGGTTGAGAAACATTATTATCAATAATTTGTACAATCCAAAAACCAATCATTACATAAATCGTTAAGGGTAGTGTTTGTGTTTGAAAATCACTATCCAAATTACTAATCATTGTTAGAATAGCTGCCAAAACGGAGCCAATCAATGGACCTATATAAGGGACAATATTTAATACAGCACAAATAAATGCAATTATAAAAGCATTGTCAATTCCAAAAATTAATAACACAATTAAGTATAAAACAAAAACAATAAAAAGCTGCAATAGCAAACCAATGAAATAGCGAGACAGTAGATGATTAATTTTAGTAAAGGAATTTATAGTTTGTTCCTCATGATTATCTGGAATTAATTTTTTGGCACCAACAATAAATAGCACTCTATCTTTAAGAAAGAAAAAAGTAATAAATAATACGGAAGCTAATCCCATCCCAAAACTAGTTAGCGCACTTAAAAATACGTTGAAAAAATTAGACACATAACTTAAATTTAATTTTGAAGTGATGTCGTTTTCTCTAAATATTTTTTCGGAATCAATATTATGATTTTCTAAAAATTGAGATATTTGAGCGATGAGTTTTGTAATGTCTTTTTCAATTTGTACGGTGTTTAGCAACGATAAATTCTGCCCTTGTTCCATAATTAATGGGACGAACATCATGATAAACCCAAAAATAATTAGAAAGAAAATTAGCAAAGTAGCTATAGTGGCATAGAGGTGATTGAATTTCAATTTCTTTTTAAAAAAATCCAAAACAGGATTTCCAATCAATGTTACAATCAAAGAGATAATCAAATAAATGAGAACAGATTGAATTAAATATAAAAAATAGAGCAGTAAAGCGATGGCAACTAAAACTCCTACTGCTTTTAGAATTCCCGCGGCTATTATTTTTGATGTAATCATATCTTAATTATTAAATATATAGTTTAATATGTTTGCCCCCATTTTTAATGCTTTTTCTCTTACTTCTTTTAGGTCGTTATGAACTTCTGGGTCTTCCCAACCGTCTCCCAAATCACACTCATAGGTATATAACAAAACCAATCGATTGTTTTCAAAAATTCCAAAAGCTTGTGGACGTTTGCTATCGTGTTCATGTATTTTTGGCAAACCATTAGCAAAAACAAAAGGTTTTTGAAAAATGGGATGATTCACTGGTATTTCTACAATGTCTTTATTTGGAAAAATTCTTTTAATTTCTCTTCGAATATATTGGTCCATCCCATAGTTATCATCAACATGAAGAAATCCTCCGGATAATAAATAGTTTCTCAAATTGATGATTTCGGCATCGCTAAAGAGCACATTTCCATGTCCAGTCATATGAACAAACGGATAGGAGAATAAATCTGGGCTGCCAGGTTCAACTGTTCCAGGTTTTGTTTTTATTTTTGTATTGATGTTTTGGTTGGCATATTTTATCAAATTGGGTAGCGAAGTGGGATTGGCATACCAATCGCCACCGCCATTGTATTTCAAAAGCGCAATTTCTTGAGAAAAACCAACAACTGAAACTAGTAAAAGCAATAAATATATTTTTCTCATAAAAGTTTAATAATCAATTTTCATTTTTAAACACAACCGAATGACAGGCAACAACAGCAGCAGTTTCAGTTCGTAATCGAGTGTCTCCCAAAGATACAGGAATAAAATTATTTTCAATCGCCAATTGGATTTCTTTTATAGAAAAATCACCTTCGGGACCAATTAAAATTGTGACATCTTCATTCGGTTTTAATTCATTTTTTAAGGATTTTTTACTCGTTTCCTCACAATGTGCAATGAATTTTTGGCCTTCAAAATTATTTTTAAAAAACTCTTTTAAAGAAATGGGTTCGTTTAATCTTGGTAAATAATAATGCAAAGATTGTTTCATTGCTGATTCAATTATTTTTTGAAATCTGTCGGTTTTAATGATTTTCCTTTCCGAATGGTCACATATTATTGGTGTGATTTCTCGTATACCAATTTCGGTTGCTTTTTCCAAAAACCATTCGTATCTATCATTCATTTTGGTTGGTGCTACTGCCAAATGCAAATGAAATTTTGAGACTTCTTGTTTTTCAAAAGAGATAATTTTTACGTTGCATTTATTATCAGAAGCCAAAGCGATTTGCGTTTTAAATAAAAAACCTAAACCATTAGTTACAAACAAAATATCGCCCTCTTTTTTTCGCAATACTTTAATGATATGTTTGCTTTCTTCTTTGTCAAAAACAAAAGAAGTTACCGTTTCGTTGATAGAAGGATTATAGAATAGTTGCATAATTTAAAATTCAATTCGAGCTTTGGAAACCACAGTGGTATCGGTAAATTTATCGTGTAAAAATTTATGATAACCAACAATACCAATCATTGCGGCATTATCAGTCGTATAGTCAAATTTAGGTATAAAAGTTTTCCAACCATATTTATTTTCGGCTTCTTTTAATGTATTTCGAATACCGGTATTGGCCGAAACGCCTCCGCCAATTGCAATTTGAGTAATTCCTGTTTGCGCTACAGCTAATTTTAATTTGTCCATCAAAATATCAATAATGATTTGTTGTACCGAGGCACAAATATCATGTTTATTCTCTTCAATAAAATTGGGATTTTCTTTAATACTTTTTTGAACAAAATAAAGGATTTGTGTTTTTAACCCCGAAAAACTAAAGTCCAAATTTGGAACTTTTGGTTTGGTGAAAGGGAATTTTTTTGGATTTCCTGTTTTTGCATATTCATCTATTAGTGGTCCGCCAGGATAAGGAAAACCTAATATTTTCGCCGTTTTATCAAATGCTTCACCAACAGCATCATCGGTAGTTTCGCCAATTATTTCCATGTCAAAAAAGCTTCTCACAACTACAATTTGTGTGTGCCCACCAGAAATAGTCAATGCCAAAAAAGGGAATGTGGGTTTAGCAAATCCTTCTTCATCTATAAAATGTGCCAAAATATGAGCATGCATATGATTTACTGCAATAAGAGGGATTTCCAAAGCCATTGCCAACGATTTTGCAAATGAACTCCCTACCAAAAGTGAACCCATTAATCCTGGACCTTGCGTGAATGCAATGGCAGACAATTGATCTTTGGTAATATTGGCTTTTTTTAACGCTACATCAATAACAGGAACTATATTTTGTTGATGCGCTCGAGAAGCTAATTCAGGGACAACACCACCATATTGCTCATGAATACTTTGTCTGGCAACTACATTAGAAAGCACTTTGCTATTCAATAAGATTGCAGCAGCAGTATCGTCGCATGAACTTTCGATAGCTAGAATAAAAACTTCTTTTGGATGCATAAAGGCACAAAATTTGAGTTATATTTGACATTCCTACTAAAAATCAAAAATAATGATTTTTTGCAAAGGTAATTTTCTTTCCTAAGCTATTATTCTATTTGGAAAAAATTAAGGTAAATACTGGATTTAAAAAATTTAAAAAGATTTTATTACGCACAATTATTGGGCTGATTTTACTTTTGTTGATTACCAGTATCACACTTTCTTTACCTTTTGTCCAAACAAAAATAGCACATTATGTTACCGACGATCTTAATGAAACCTATGGAACAAATATCTATGTAGATCAAGTGGCTTTGACATTTTTTGGAGGTGTAAAACTTAAAAAAGTCCTGATAAGAGACCATCATAAAGATACTTTAATCTTTGTAAATAGAATAAAAACTAACATTCTAGGCTTCAAAAACGTAATTAATAATAAATTATTATTCGGTGATTTACGTTTGGATGGTTTGTTTTTGCACATAAAAAATTATAAAAAAGAACATCACACCAATCTGGATTTGTTTATTGATGCTTTTGATGACGGAAAGCCAAGTTCTGGTAAGTTTTTAATGAAATCGGATAATATTTATTTGACAAATAGTCACTTTATAATGACTGACGAAAATAGAGAAAACCCAAAAGATGCTGATTTTTCCAAGCTAAAGGGACATTTAAAAGCCTTTAAAATTAAAGGGCCCAATGTTATGGCAAGTATTTCCGATATGTCTTTTCTGGATTATCGAGGTTTGTTTGTTAAAAATTTAGTTACTGATTTTACTTATACCAAGAATAACATCAAACTTGAAAAATTATCAGTTGCAACTGAAGAATCTTTTTTGAAAGGGAAAGTTATATTAAGCTATAATAGAAACAATCATGATTTTAGCAATTTTAATAACAAAGTTGTATTTGATGTAGCTATGGACAGTGCCAATTTAGCCACAAATGATATTCGTTATTTTTATAATGAATTGGCTAAAAACCAAAAGTTTTATTTAGAATCAAAAATTAAAGGAACTTTAAATGATTTTTATGCTACCAATTTATATTTGAAAAGTAATAATAATTCAATTATTAAAGGAGATTTTAATTTCTAAAATTTATTCCCTAGAAGCCCAGGTGAATTTTTAATGAAAGGTGATTTTGATAAAATTTCATCAAATTATATCAATCTTACAAAACTATTGCCAAATATTCTTGGAAAAAAATTACCTTCTTCATTACTAAAATTAGGACAATTTAACTTCAGCGGCAAAACGGAAGTAACCCAGAAATATATTAATGCTGATTTTATAATGAATACAGCTTTAGGAACTGTTGAATCAGACCTAAAAATTTCTGATATTGATAATATTGACAATGCTAAATATCAGGGAAATGTTCTCCTTGATAGTTTTGATATTGGCACTTTTTTAAACCGAAAAGAACTTGGTGAGGTTACCCTAAATTTAGATATTTATGGTCAAGGATTTACCCAAAAATATTTGAATACTACTTTTGTAGGCGACGTTAATAAGATACGATATAATGGGTATGTCTATAGCAAAATAATTGTGGACGGTTATTTTAAACAACCCATTTTTAAAGGAAAGATAAATATAAACGACCCTAATCTTTTTATGGATTTTGATGGATTTGTGGATTTGAGTAAAAAAGAATTGAGTATTGACTTTCATTCAAAAGTTGACTATGCAAATTTTGAAAAGTTACATTTTATAAAAGATTCAATTTCTGTATTTAAAGGGGATATTAAAATTAAAGCTAAAGGGAACAACATTGACAATATGATTGGAGATGTTTTACTGACAAATGCTTCCTATCAAAATAAAAAAGACATTTATTTTGTGGACTATTTAAACATAAATTCTGTTTTTGATGACAATAGAGAAAGGACCATTACGATAAACTCTCCAGATGCAATTGATGGAACTGTAATTGGAAAATTTCAGTTTAACCAATTAATAAAAATGGTTGAGAATTCATTGGGAAGTCTTTATGCCAATTATCATCCAAATAAAGTCTCCAAAGGGCAATATTTGAAATTTAATTTTGAAATTTACAGTAAGATTATTGAAGTTTTTTATCCAGACATTTCCTTGTCTAAAAACACCAATTTGAAAGGGAATATTAGTTCCGATTCTCAAGATTTTAAATTGAATTTTATTTCCCCTCAAATTGTAGCTTACGAAAATACTTTTGATAATATTTTGTTACAGGTAGATAATCGGAATCCTTTGTATAGTGCCTATGTTCAGTTAGATTCCATAAAAACAAAGCATTATAAGATTAGAGATTTTAACATGATTAATTCCATTTCTAATGATACGTTACATTTTAGAACGGAGTTTAAAGGCGGAGATAATGCTCAAGATTTTTACAATTTGAATTTATATCATACAATAAATAAAGAAAATAAAAACATTGTTGGGTTTAATAAATCAGAGCTTCAATTCAAGAATTTCCTTTGGTATTTGAATGAAAATGAGGAGGAAAATAACAGAATTGTTTTTGATAAGTCTTTAAAGAATTTCAATTTTGAACACATTATGTTTTCGCATGAAAATCAAAATATTCTCTTGGATGGTATATTAAATGGTAGCACTTCAAAAGATTTAAAATTGACATTTAACAATGTTGATTTAAACAAAATTACGCCCGATGTTGAAAAATTCAAATTTGATGGAAATCTTAATGGTGAAATAAATTTAAAACAAGATGATGTTATTTATAAGCCAACCTCTTCCTTAAAAATTAAGGATTTAAAAGTAAATTCTTTAGCATTAGGGGATTTAAATCTAGAAATTAAAGGGGATGATGGATTTAAAAAATTCTATTTAAATTCCAATTTAGAAAACAAAGATTTGGAATCATTTGGAGCCAATGGAACTTTAGAAATCGTTGACAATAAAACATTATTAAACATTGATTTAAATTTTAACAAATTTAATTTAGGAGTATTAGGTAAAATTGGAGGTGACGTAATTACAAATATTAGAGGTTTTGCATCGGGAAATGCGAATATTGAAGGCGATATATATCATTTGGATTATAACGGAAGATTATTTGTAAATGATGCGGGTTTAACAATTCCCTATTTAAATGTAGATTATAAATTCGATGAAAACTCAATAGTTGACGTTACCGAAAATAAATTTATTGTTAGGGAAACCAATATATCCGACACCAAATATAAAACAAAAGCGATACTGAATGGGTTTATTAAACACAAACAATTTGGTGATTGGCAACTGGATCTAAACATTAATGCCAATCGTTTTTTGGCTTTAGATACAAAAGATCATGAAGATTCTGCTTATTTTGGAACGGCTTTCATGAAAGGATTAGCCGAAATAAAAGGTCCTACAGCCGGACTTTTGATAACTGTAAATGCAGAATCGGCAAAAGGAACCGAAATTAAAATACCAATTAATGATGCGGAAGCAGTAAGTGATAATGAAATTATTCATTTCGTAACTCCTCAGGAAAAAGAAAATAAGAAAAAAATTAAAAAAGAGCTAATCAAAAACTATGAAGGTTTGGAACTTGATTTTAATTTAGATATTAAAGAAAATGCAACTATAGATGTAATTCTAAACAGAGAATCTGGGCACGGGATGAGAGGAAAAGGATTTGGAACCTTACTATTAAAAATAAATACTTTTGGAAAATTCAATATGTGGGGAGATTTTTCGGTGAATGAAGGATCTTATAATTTCAAATATGGTAATTTAATTGACAAGAAGTTTGAAGTAAAAAAAGGAGGTTCCATTGTTTGGTCTGGTGATCCATTGGCAGCAAATCTAAATCTAGAAGCAATCTATAAAACTACTGCAAATCCAGCAATATTAATTGACAACCCTTCATTTAACAAAAAAGTGGATGTGGAAGTTGTCATTGGAATTAAAGGAAATTTAAGTAATCCTGAGCCTGATTTTAATATTAATTTCCCAACGGTTAGCTCTGTGTTAAAATCGGAAATTCAATATAAATTAGATGATAAGGATGTCCGACAAAAACAAGCTTTATATTTATTAACTTTTGGAGGATTTTTGAGTCCTGATGGAATAAATCAATCTCAATCTTCTAATATCGCTTATGACAAAGTAAGTAGTATTTTCAATGAAATTTTTGCCGAAGAAGGCGGAAAATTAAATTTAGGGATTGATATACAAACTGCCGATAAAACGCCAGGTTATGAATCAGAAGGGAGAGTAGGTGTCACCGTTTCCTCAAAAGTGAATGAGAGAATTACCATTAATGGTAAAGTGGGTGTACCTGTTGGTGGTGTAAATGAATCTGCAATTGTGGGTGATGTCGAAGTACAATATAGAGTAAATGAAGACGGTTCCTTGAATCTAAGAGTTTTTAATAAAGAAAATGATGTTAATTATGTAATTGGTCAAGGAATTGGTTATACACAAGGAATTGGAATATCCTATGAAGTTGATTTTGCCACATTTAAACAATTGGTTCGTAAAATTTTTAATAAAACTAAAATAAATAACACCGTAAAAAAATCAAATCAAGCAATGGACTCTAGTGAAGTTCCAGATTATATTAATATCAAAAAAGACAAACAAAATAAAAAAGAAGAGACAAAACCAAATAGTGACGCAATTCGTGTAGATGAATAGTATAAAAAATCTCTAATCTTTCCATAAAATAAAAACTTATCAACGAAAACGATTGAATTTGTGTTTATTTGCTAAATAATTAAAAACACGATATAAATATACCTCTCCTTTGTTAATTTTACATTTTAATTGATTAAAACATGTCAAAAACCATAAAAAAAATTGGCGTTCTAACATCTGGTGGCGATTCGCCAGGAATGAATGCAGCCATACGTTCTGTTGTTCGTACTTGTGCATATCATAGTATAGAATGTGTTGGTATTTATAGAGGGTACCAAGGAATGATTGAAGGCGACTTTAAAGAAATGGGACCTCGATCTGTTAACAATATTGTAAACAAAGGGGGAACCATTTTAAAATCGGCGCGTTCCAAAGATTTTATGACTGTTGAAGGACGAAAAAAAGCACATGAACACTTAGTGAAAGCAGGAGTTGACGCACTTGTAGTTATTGGTGGAGATGGAAGTTTTACTGGAGCCGAAGTTTTTAATAATGAATTTGATTATCCTGTGATGGGAATTCCAGGCACTATTGATAACGATATTTTTGGGACTAGTCATACACTAGGATTTGATACTGCCTTGAATACTGTAGTAGAATGTATTGATAAAATCCGTGATACAGCCAGTTCTCATAACCGACTTTTTCTTGTGGAAGTGATGGGGCGTGATGCGGGTCATATTGCTCTCAATGCAGGTATAGGTGCTGGAGCTGAAGAAATCCTTATTCCCGAAGAAGATTTGGGTTTAGAACGACTTTTAGAATCTTTGAAAAAAAGTAAAGCATCGGGAAAATCATCAAGTATAGTAGTAATTGCCGAAGGGGATAAAATTGGTAAAAGCGTTTTCGAATTGAAAGACTATATAGAAGAAAATTTTCCAGAATATGATATCCGTGTTTCTGTTTTAGGACATATGCAACGTGGCGGCTCTCCATCTTGTTATGATAGAGTGCTTGCTTCACGCCTTGGAGTAAAAGCAGTTGAATCATTATTGGAAGGTAAATCCAATTTTATGGTTGGGATATTAAATGATAAAGTAGCATTAACGCCATTGGAACAAGCCATAAAAGGAAATTCAGAAATAGACAGAGAATTATTAAGAGTTTCTGATATCATGTCAACATAAAAGTGAAATCGGTTATTTAATTATTCGGTAATTCGATGACAAACACAAATAACCACATTAACAAATTACCAAATTAACAACATAAAAAAATGTCAAAAGTAAAATTAGGAATCAACGGTTTCGGTAGAATTGGAAGAATTGTATTCAGAGAAACCTTCAATAGAGATAATGTAGAAGTAGTAGCCATTAACGATTTATTAGACGTAGATCATTTGGCTTACTTATTAAAATATGATTCAGTTCATGGTCGTTTTGCAGGAAAAGTAGAAGTAAAAGACGGAAAACTATATGTAAACGATAAACACATTAGAATTACGGCCGAAAAAGATCCAGTAAATTTAAAGTGGAATGAAGTAGGGGTTGACGTAGTAGCAGAATGCACAGGTTTTTTCACTACAATTGAAACTGCAAAAGCACACATTACAGGTGGTGCCAAAAAAGTAATTATTTCAGCACCCTCTGCTGATGCTCCAATGTTTGTGATGGGAGTAAATCATATGGATGCTAAAGCTACTGATACTGTAGTTTCAAATGCTTCATGTACCACCAATTGTTTAGCACCATTGGTAAAAGTTATTAATGATAACTTTGGAATTGTTGAAGCTTTAATGACTACCGTTCACGCAACGACTTCAACTCAAATGACTGCTGATGGACCATCCAGAAAAGACTGGAGAGGTGGACGTGCTGCAAGTGTAAATATCATTCCATCTTCTACAGGTGCTGCCAAAGCTGTTGGAAAAGTTATTCCTGAATTAAACGGAAAATTAACAGGTATGTCTTTTCGTGTTCCTACTGTTGACGTTTCTGTAGTGGATTTAACGGTAAAAGTTGCCAAAGAAACTTCGTATGAAGAAATCATGAAAGTATTAAAACAGGCTTCCGAAACTTCAATGAAAGGAATTCTTGGATATACTGAGGATGATGTAGTTTCTCAAGATTTTGTTTCCGATACAAGAACTTCAATTGTAGATGCAAAAGCTGGAATTGGTTTGAATTCAACTTTCTTCAAATTAGTTTCTTGGTATGATAACGAATATGGCTATTCAAGCAAAATGATTGATTTGTCCGTTCATATTTCAAAATTATAATTCAAAAATAAAATAATAAAGAAAAGAGAGAATAGAATATAGATTTATAACAATGTCTTTATTCTATTTTTTTTTAACTAATCCCAATAATTATGAAGTTACTTGTTGACAGTGGATCTACAAAAGCCGATTGGATTGCAATTGATGACGATGGTAAAGTTTTGTTCACCACACAAACATTAGGGTTAAATCCTGAAGTTCTTGACAAAGAAGAAATAATTGCTCGTTTAGACAATAAATTTGATATTTCCCATAATAAAGATAAGGCAACACACCTTTACTTTTATGGTGCAGGTTGCGGTACAGATAGAATGAAAAAATTCTTAACAGAAGTTTTTCAAAAATACTTTTCAAAAGCCATAGTTGTAGTTCATGAGGATACCTATGCAGCGGTTTATGCTACTACTCCAAAAGATGAAAAAGCAATTGTTTGTATTTTAGGAACAGGTTCTAATTGTAGCTATTTTGATGGGAAAGTATTGCATCAAAAAGTACAATCGTTAGGTTATATTGCTATGGATGATTGTTCCGGAAATCGATTTGGACGTCATTTATTGCGTGCTTATTATTTCAATCAAATGCCGAAAGTATTAGCCAAAGAGTTTGAAGAAGAATACAATGTTGATGCAGATTATATTAAAAATAATCTTTATAAAGAACCTAATCCAAATGCTTATTTAGCCACATTTGCTAAATTCTTAATTAAGCACAAAGACAATCCTTTTTGTCAAAAAATAATTCAAGCAGAAATGAAAGATTTCACAGAGAACTATATCATGCAATTTGATAATTGTAGAGATGTCTTAGTTCATTTTGTTGGTTCTATTGCTTTTTATTTGAAAGACGAATTAGAAGCGACATTAGAGACTTATGATATAAAAATTGGTAATGTACTCCGAAGACCAATCGACGGATTAATTCAATATCATATTTTAAATAAACAGTAAAGCAGACCTGAAAGATAATAAAACTTTCAGGTTTTTTTCTTTGCTTACTTTACATAAAACTTTGCGACCTTTGCAGTAAAATAATACAAACTATGGAAATAGCAATAATAGCTCACGACGGAAAAAAAGCCGACATGGTTCAGTTTCTAAATAAAAACAAAGCAATTTTGTTGCACGATAACATTAAGTTAATTGCTACTGGAACTACCGGAGGGAAGGCAGAAGCCGTTGGATTTAAAGTAAAAAAAATGCTTTCTGGTCCACAAGGTGGTGATGCGCAAATTGCGGCGCGTGTCGCCGAAGGGAAAACAAAAATGGTGCTGTTCTTTAAAGATCCAAATTCCAGCCACGCTCACGAAGCCGATATTAATATGCTCATTCGGATTTGTGATGTGCACAATGTGCCATTAGCTACCAATGAAGCTACAGCTCAGTTGTTATTGTTGGGATTGGAGGAGACGAAGTGATTTGATAATTGAACACTATTTAACTGCTATCATCGAAATCTCCACATTCACTCCTTTTGGTAATCCTGCCACTTGAACAGTTTCTCTTGCGGGTGCTGTTTTCTCATCAAAATAACTTCCATAAACCGCATTTATTTTAGCAAAGTCACCCATATCCATAATAAAAATGGTTGTTTTGACTACATTTTCAAATGTCATTCCTGCAGTTTCAAGCACTGCTTTCATGTTTTCCATGACTTGTTTGGTTTCCATATCAATGTTGTCAAGCACCAATTCCATGGTTACAGGATTTAAGGCTATTTGTCCCGAAGTATAAAGTGTATTTCCAATCAAAACTGCTTGGTTATATGGACCAATAGGCGCTGGAGCATTTTCTGTAATGATAATTTTTTTCATAATTGTTTTATGTATATTAATGCTGAATGATTGTTTTATTATAAAGATTTGTCAGGTTGACTTCGTTTATCATATTTAATGTCACTCAATACACCCGCTTTTATTCCAATAAAGAATCCCCAATAAGCATTATTCCCAAAGGGAACCCAATTAAAATCCATTCGCCAACTTAGCAAATCTCTTTCAAAACGAAACTGTGTAAAAGTAACTCCCTTTTGAACAAAATCATAACCAGTGGAAACACCCATTTTCCATTTTGGAGTTAAATCGGTATTCATGGAAATCATTAAAGAGTTTCCAGTAATTTTCTTTTCTCGATTGTTATTGGAATAAGTAAGTGAATAAGCAAGATTCATATCCCAAGGCAATTTGTACTTAAAAAATTCGGTAATTGGATCTTCCTTATCCGTTTCGCTATCTTTTTTAAATTGGCTTTCACGGCCATCACTTAAATCGGTATTGGTGCCAAATAAATCATCATCTCGACCACCATTTTTTGTTCCTTGTTTGTTTTTCTTTTTTCCATCGCCTTCTTTACTAGAAAAAGAATAGTTCAACGTCATGTTCGCGCTGGTCATTCTAAAAAGACTTCCGCCATTATCAATATTCCAGGTATCTATTCTTCTTCCAGAATTATTGATAGCATAGGGATCAAGTGTAGCGGCAAAATTAACATTCATCTTTTCCTTTAAAAGTTGCGTTCCACCACTAACTCTTAGTGGCGACCACTTTAATGAATCGGCAGTCATGTCATAACTTGTTGAAAAGTTTAAGTTATTCAATAGCATGATTTTTTTAGGTTCTGTTTTGGTTGAATCTTTATCGGTTACTTTGGCTTCAAAAGTATTACTTAAATTAAAACCTAGATTATTAGACATATTTTTTCCAGGCGCTCCAAATATTCCGCCTTCAAATCGGGTATAATCTTTAATTATAGTTCCGCTTCCATCCGAATCATAGGTATCATAATAATTTGAAAAACTTGGTGTGTAACTATAGGAAACATTAGGGCGCATTACATGACGAATCGCTTTTATTTTATTGGTTTCTTTAAAATTAAAAGTCCCATAAATGGTAGTTCCAAGACCTGCAGAAAAGGAATAGGTTCTAAAGGCATCAAATCCTTGAACGTCTGTATTTACGACTTGATTCTTGGCATCATCATATTCCTTTTTTATGGTTTTTAAATACCAAACTTCTTGATAATTTATAGAAGTTGTAGCGCTAAAATGTTTAAAAACTTTAAAATTGGTACTCAACGGAATAGTATGTTGAAACCCAATTTTTGCATCTTTAAACATTTGAGGTTTGAAGAAAAGTGAATCGGTGGTGGCAATCCTGTTTTCGGCTCTCAAACTATATTGCAGATTTATATTTTTTATGATTCCTTTTTTAACACCACTTTCGGATGCAAATGGGAAAACTCTATCCACACTAGCTTGTAATGTGGGTAATGTCATGTTGATTTGTTCTGTATTAGTGTTTTGCGAATGGGTCGCTGTTACCGACATATTGACTTGCGGAACCGAATTAAAAGTTTTAGAATAGGAAATAGAAGAACTTAATGTATTGTTTAACGACGAACCAACATTGACTTGGTTAATGGATTGTTGATAATACTTACTGCTTCCAAGATTCACGGAAGCTGAAAATCTTGAGTTTGGATTGGATTTTCCATCTTTGGAATGACTCCATTGAATGTTGTAAATACTGGAACGGGAATAATCAGGGTACCCTCTTTCACTATTAATTAGGTTTTCAAATCTAAAATTCAAGTTTCCATTAAATTTATACCGTTTGGAATAGGATGATTGAAAACGCAATCCATAACTTCCGTTTGTATAATAATCGCCAAGAATTTGTAAATCATAACTATCACTCAAAGCAAAATAATATCCGCCGTTTTGCAAAGAAAACCCTCTACTATTACTGTCATTATAATTGGGTATTATCAAACCAGAATTGCTTTTGTCTGTCATTGGGAAGAAGGCAAAAGGTAATGCCAAAGGCGTTGGAACATCGGCAATAACCATATTGGTTAAACCAACCACTACTTTTTTTCCAGGTACAAATTTTACTTTAGATGCAATAAAATAATATTCAGGATCCTCAATATTTTTTGAAGTTGTAAAACGAGCACTTTTCATAAAATAAACTGAATCGTTTTCTTTTTTTGTAATTTCAGCTTTAACTTTAAACTCTCCTTGGTCAGTTCTTGAATTCCAAATTAACGCTTTTTTAGTTTTATAATTAAACCGAATAGAATCGGGTTCCACAACGTTTTGTCCTTGTTTAAAAATAGGTAATTGGATATATTTACCTGTAGAATCTTTAATTCTTCCAGCATATACTTCATTTTTTTGATAATCAATGACAATAATTCCCGATTTTAATTCAATATCTTCATAATATACTTCGGCTTTATTATAAAGTGTTATGAGCTTTTTCTTTTGGTCAAACTTTTCATAATCAACGGCTTTCCGTTTAATTTTACTCTCAATCTGACCTTTTTTTGGTTTAATGCTATCTTTCTTTGTTGAATCTACTACTTTTACCAAGCCTTCAAGGGATGTTGTTTTTGTATTTGTTTGATTTTTAGCAGGAAAATCAGTGTTGTTTTTTGGTAAGTCTTGTGAATATATTTTGTGGTTTCCTAATGTTAGGAAAATTGTTAAAAAAACGATATTAAATAAGTTTCTTTGCAAAGGTTTAATGCTATTTTTGTAGAATTACGGCTTGATTTTTGACGAGGCAAACTTAATCATAATTTCTGGTCAAAAATAATCAAATAATAGTTTTATACCCTTGGGGTTTTAATTAAAATTAACTTTTACATTCTATGAATTTATCTAAATACAGCAAAGTTCTATATTCATTTTTTTTGCTTTCAACATTTTTTTTATCATTTGGCCAAAACCAAAAATTCAAAGTTACCTTAGACGCAGGCCATGGAGCCCATGATTATGGAGCGGTTTATCATGGACATATCGAAAAAAATATTTCATTAGCAGTTGTTTTAAAAGTGGGTAAAATTTTAGAAAAAAATTCTGGAATAGAGGTTATATACACTCGAAAAACTGATGTTTTTATTGATTTAATTGAACGTGCCAACATTGCGAACCGCGCAGATGCTAATATCTTTGTTTCTATTCATTGCAATGCCAATAAAAATAATGTAGCCGATGGTTCAGAGACCTACGTAATGGGTATGTCAAAAAACGCTTCCAATCTTGAAGCGGCAAAGCGAGAAAACTCGGTGGTAACTTTAGAGAAAGACTATAAACAAAAGTATGAGGGTTTTGATCCGAATAATCCTGAAACCATGATAGGATTAACATTAATGCAAGAAGAATATTTAGATAATAGTATTGCATTGGCTGGATCTGTTCAGAATCATTTTATAGATGAACTCGATAAAAAAGTCGCGGTGTTAAACAAGCACCGTATATGGTTTTGCATAAAGCCTATATGCCAAGAGTTTTAATAGAAATGGGTTTTATTTCTAATACTACAGAAGGTGCAAAATTGGATTCTGATGAAGGCCAAGACGAAATTGCACAATCTATTGCCAATGCTATTATCAGTTATAAAAAAGAATATTTTGGTTCTGGTGATGGTGATGTAATTGTAAAACCATCACAAAAAGCCGAGCCTGTAAAAACAACGATTATTGACACCGTTTCCAAACCAAAGACCGTTGTAAAAATACCCGAAATTAAAAAAACAGAACCTAAAAAGGAAATCAATCCGGAAGGTATCGGTGAAGTTATATTCAAAGTACAACTCTCGGCAAGTAGTAAAAAACTAGATTTAACACCTAGTAATTTTAAAGGATTACAAAAGATATCTATGTCGGGTGATGTTAATTTATACCGTTATATGTATGGAGAAACCTCGAATTATGAGGATGCCAAACAATTATTACAAGAGGCAAAATCGAAAGGATATGCTTCTGCTTTTTTAATTGCATTCAAAAACGGTAAAAAAATAGACGTTAAAGAAGCATTAAAACAATAAAATGAGGCTGTTTTGCTATTTTATTTTAACTTTACCAAAAATATTTACCATTGAAAATTACTAAAGAAATTAAGACTGCAATACTCGTTTTAGCTGCGATTTTATTGTTTATATGGGGTTATAGTTTTTTGAAAGGAAGAGATTTATTAACCAGCTATAGAACTTTCTATGTTCAATATGACAATGTGGAAGGATTGGTGAGTTCGGCACCAGTAACCATTAATGGATTTATAGTAGGTAAAGTAAATAGTATTGAAATTCTAGATAAAACAGGAAAATTGCAAGTAGAACTTCAAGTAAAATCAGATTTTCCAATTTCAAAAACAAGTATTGCGTCCATCTATGAACCGGGATTAATAGGTGGAAAACAAATTATGATAACGCCTAATTTAGATGATAAAACTATTGCTGAATCGGGGGCAACATTAGGGGGCTCCATAAAACCTGGTTTAACTTCTTTGGTAGCGGAACGATTAACTCCATTACAAGAAAAAGTTGAAAAAATGGTCGTAAGCGCAGATGTTTTATTAAAAAATGTCAATTCTATCTTAGATTCAAAAACCAAAGAAAATTTAAAAAGCAGTATTGCCAATTTAGATGAAACGCTCGCCGAATTTTCAGTTGCGTCTAAAAGTGTCAATGAAATATTAGCTGAGAATAAAGGAAAAATTAATGGTATGATGTCAAATTTTGATAAAGCCTCAGAAAATTTTTCAAAAATATCCGATTCTATATCAAAAGTAAATATTAATAAAACGGTAAAAAAATTGGAGCAAACCCTAGCAAATGTTGATAAAATAATGAACGATGTTCAATCAGGAAACGGAACAATGGGTAAATTGATGAAAGATGAATCTTTGTACAACAATTTTACTAAAACTTCTAAAGAGTTGGAGTTATTACTACAAGATTTGCGTTTGAATCCAACACGTTATGTAAATGTTTCTCTTTTTGGAAAGAAAAACAAGCCTTATGTTGCGCCAGTAAACGATTCTATTAAAAAGTAAAACAATTTATATGAACTTTTTAGACAACATATTCTTTGCTATCCTTCTAATTATTGGGTTTGGTTATTTTACATTAAATGTAAAAAAAATAATTCGAAACATTAATTTGGGTCGCGATGTTAATCGTTCGGACAATCCTTCCGAAAGATGGAAAAATATGGCAATGATTGCACTTGGGCAATCAAAAATGGTTAAAAGACCTATCGCCGGTTTTCTTCACATTATAGTTTATGTTGGTTTTATAATCGTAAATTTAGAGTTATTAGAAATCATTATCGATGGGCTTTTTGGAACGCACAGAGTCTTTGCTCCTCTAGGAATGGTTTACGATGTATTGATAGGTTCTTTCGAGATTTTAGCGCTTTTAGTATTGATTGTGGTTATTGTATTTTGGACAAGAAGAAACATTATAAAATTAAAACGATTTGCAAGTTCTGATTTAAAAGGTTCTCCAAAAAATGACGCCAATTATATTCTTTATTTCGAAGTGGTGTTGATGTCGTTATTCCTTTTAATGAATGCTTCCGATTATCATTTGCAAAATGTAGCAGGAGGTTTTGGACATTACATTCAGGCTGGAAGTTTTCCAGTTTCTCAATTTATTGCGCCAATTTTTGATGGCATGAGCAACCAATTGGTTTTCATGCTCGAACGAACTTTTTGGTGGCTACACATTTCTATAATATTAGTGTTTTTGAACTATTTGTATTTTTCAAAACATTTGCACATTCTTTTAGCTTTTCCAAATACCTATTTTGCCGATTTGAATGCCAAAGGCAAATTGGACAATTTGGATAGTGTCACCAAGGAAGTAAAACTAATGATGGACCCAAATGCCGATCCATTTGCAGTGCAACCTGTTGACGAAACCCGAGGCGCAGGCGAACTAAGCGAAGCTAATGCCGTTCCAAGTAAGTTTGGTGCTTCCGATATACAAGATTTAAATTGGGTGCAATTATTAAATGCCTACACCTGCACAGAATGTGGACGTTGTACTTCATCTTGTCCGGCAAATGAAACAGGAAAGAAACTTTCCCCACGTAAAATTATGATGGATACCCGTGATCGATTGGAAGAAGTAGGTAGAAATATAGATGCAAACAAAGGAGTTTTTGTTCCAGACAATAAATCATTATTAAACGATTATATTTCTCCAGAAGAACTTTGGGCTTGTACATCTTGTAATGCTTGTGTAGAAGAATGTCCGGTGAATATTAGTCCATTGTCAATAATTATGGATATGAGAAGGTATTTAGTTATGGAACAAAGTGCAGCGCCAATGCCATTAAACAATATGATGAGTAATATTGAAAACAATGGTGCGCCATGGCAATACAACCAACAAGATAGATTAAACTGGAAGAACGAAAATTAAGACGAACAATAAAATAAAAATTCTCTTATAAGTGAGGTTAAGAGTGTTTTTAATGCATTTCAAAAAAATAAATTAAAGACAAGATGAAAGCAGAAGATTTAGACAAGAAATTAGTTGCAACAACAGAAAACGGACAAGCAATTAGTCCTATTTTACCAAAAGGAGTAAAAAATTATTTAATTGATATTGACGGAACCGTTTGCGATGATATTCCAAATGAAGAACCAGAAAGAATGCTAACAGCAAAGGCTTATCCAGACGCCCTAAAAACATTGAATAAGTGGTACGATGAAGGTCATATTATATACTTTTTTACATCAAGGACAGAGATGCATAGAGAATATACAGAAATTTGGTTGAAAGAACACGGATTCAAATATCATGGAATTCTTTTTGGAAAACCCCGTGGAGGAAACTACCATTGGATTGATAATCACTTGGTAAAAGCCACACAATATAGAGGGAAATTTACCGATTTAATTGAAAAAGAAGTTACCATCGAAGTTTTTGATGATGGAAGAGAATATAAATCATAAGTATTCAAAACGAACGAAACTTTAAATATAACACCATGTCAGAAAATTTAATTGTGCCAACAATGGCCGAGATGATGGCACAAGGCAAGCAACCCGAAGTATTATTTTGGGTTGGCTGCGCAGGAAGTTTTGACGATAGAGCTAAAAAAATTACCAAAGCATTTGTGCGTATTTTAAATCGTGCCAATGTAGAATTTGCCGTACTTGGAACCGAAGAAAGTTGTACAGGGGATCCAGCAAAAAGAGCAGGAAATGAGTTCTTGTTCCAAATGCAAGCCATGATGAATATTGAAGTTTTGAATGCTTATGAGGCAAAGAAAATTGTAACCGCTTGTCCACATTGTTTCAATACACTTAAAAACGAATACCCAGAATTAGGCGGGAAATACGAAGTATTACATCATACAGAATTTCTAAAATCATTGCTGGATGCTGGTCGTTTAACCATTGAAGGCGGACAATTCAAAGGGAAAAGAATTACGTTTCATGACCCATGTTATTTGGGTAGAGCCAATAACGTATATGAAGCGCCAAGAGATTTAATTTTAAAATTGGATGCTGAGTTGGTGGAGATGAAACGCTCCAAAGCCAATGGATTATGTTGTGGTGCTGGTGGTGCTCAAATGTTTAAAGATTCGGAGACTGGTAATAAAGAAATCAACATTGAAAGAACCGAGGATGCATTAGAAACCCAACCAGAAATTATAGCCGCAGGTTGCCCTTTCTGTAACACCATGCTAACTGATGGTGTGAAAAATAAAGAAAAAGAAGCAGATGTAAAAGTGATGGACATCGCAGAATTAATTGCAAATGCACAAGATTTGTAATATATAATAATTGTCACCCTGATTAGTCTATACTGAGCTGAGCACAGTAGAAGTACAGTCGGAAAACTAAATCCATAAATATTATGTTAGTTCCATTTGAAAACTTACCCGAGGAATCCAAAATATGGATTTACCAATCCAACAGAAAATTTTCTGACGATGAAATGACCGAAATAGAAACGGGCTTAAAAGCATTTATTGAAAATTGGTCGGCTCATGGTACCGGATTAGAAGCTTCCTATCAATTAAAATACAATCGATTTATAATCCTTGCCGTTAATCAGGAAGTACAAGCTGCTACTGGTTGTTCCGTTGATTCTTCGGTAGCGTTTATTCAAAGTTTGGAACAAAAATACCAAGTAGATTTATTAGATAAAATGAATGTAACTTTTAAAAATGGTGAACACATCGCTCACAAATCATTGATTGATTTCAAGAAAATGGCAAAAGAAAAAGCGGTCACAGCCAACACCATTGTTTTCAATAATTTGGTTAATAACATCGAAGAATATATCGAGAATTGGGAAGTTCCTGCTGGCGATAGTTGGCATAGTAGATTTTTTAATTAATTATTTTTATGAAAAAAACCATTTCAAGTATATGTCTCACTTGGGTTATTCTTCTTTTAGCGGTTAGTTGTTCTTCTACAAAAAATAAAAAGACATCTATTAAATTAGGTAAATCTGACATCGCCGATGATGAAGTTACTTATATTCCTCATTTAAAATCAGATAGAAAAACCTTTTTCCCAGATACAGATTTAGAGAAAAAATGGGTAGATAGTGTTTATAACCAAATGAGTTTTCACGAACGTCTTGGACAATTATTTATTGTTATTGCCTATTCCAACAAAGATTCTGTTCACACCAATGCCATCGAAAAAATAATAAAAGAAGAAAATATTGGGGGTGTTATTTTTCTTCAAGGTGGCGCAGTGCGTCAAGCGAAAGTCACCAATAAATTTCAATCTAAATCAAAACTACCTTTATTCATAGCCATTGATGCCGAATGGGGTTTAAACATGCGATTAGATTCCACCTATCGTTATCCATGGAATATGACTCTTGGGGCTATTCGTGACAAAAAACTGATTGAAGCCGTTGGAAGACAAATGGGAAGGCAGAGCAAACGTATGGGAATTCAATTCAATTTTGCGCCTGTTTTGGATATCAATGTAAATCCCAAAAATCCCATTATTGGTTTTCGTTCTTTTGGCGAAAGCAAAGAAATTGTAGCCGATTGTGCGATAGCTTTAATGACAGGGGTTCAGAGTGAGGGCGTAATGTCTACAGGAAAACATTTTCCAGGACACGGCGATACTTCGGTAGATTCTCATCAAACTTTGCCCCTAGTTACTTTTTCCAAAGAACGCTTGGACAAAGTAGAATTATATCCTTACAAACGATTAATAGATGAAGGTTTAGAATCGGTTATGGTAGCGCATTTAAGTGTGCCAAGTATTGAACCTAGAGAAGGTGTTCCAACTTCCATTTCCTACAATGCGGTAACCAATTTATTAAAAAACGAATTGGGTTTTGATGGTTTGATATTTACAGATGCCTTAAATATGAAAGGCGCAACTAATTTCATGAACCCTGGTGAAATTGATTTTGAGGCATTTATGGCTGGTAATGATATTTTACTTTGTTCCGAGAATGTTGCCAATGGGAAAGAGCGTTTGTGCACAGCATATCAGGAGGGTTTGTTAACCGATGCTAGAATTGAATATTCGGTTAAAAAGATTTTAAAATACAAATATAAATTAGGGTTAGATCAGTATAAACCTATTGAAACCAATACTTTAGTTGCAGATTTAAATAAACTTGAAAATGACGCGTTGCAATATGAATTATATGAAAATGCGATTACCGTTTTAAAAAACAAAGACGAAATACTTCCAATAAAAAACCTTGATCAAAAAATTGCTTATGTAAAACTAGGAGATAGTGGGAACAGTACTTTCGTAACTACATTAAAAAAATATACCGAAGTTATCGAAGTCTCCAATACGAATATTGATAGTTTAAATGTGCAACTAAAAGAATATCAAACAGTCATCGTTGGATTTCACAAAGCCGATAAAGCATGGAAAAATCATGATTTTACCGATGTTGAATTAACTTGGTTACAAGCACTTGCTAAAAACAATAAGGTCATTTTAGATGTTTTTACAAAACCATATTCCTTATTGGCCATCCCAAATTTTGATGATATTGATGCCGTTGTGGTTTCCTATCAAAATGGAGATATTGCCCAGGAAGTATCAGCTGAATTATTATTTGGAGCAATTGATGCAAAAGGGCAATTGCCTGTTTCTATCAATAACTTTTATAAAATAGGCGATGGGTTAAGGATAAAAAAAATAAACCGTTTGGGTTTTACAACTCCCGAAAATGTTGGGATGAGTTCCACCGTTTTAGCCAAAATTGAAACCTATGCGAAGAAGGCTATTGATGGAAAAATGACACCAGGAATGCAGATTTTAGTTGCTCGAAAAGGAAAAGTGATTTATCAAAAATCTTTTGGAACGCAAACTTATGAAAGTAGTAAAAGTGTTCAAAATTCGGATTTATATGATGTGGCATCCGTAACCAAAATGATAGCTACTTTACCCAATGTTATGCAATTGTATGACAAAAAGAAAGTGAATTTAGAAACGCATTTGGATGTCATGCTTCCAATTTTTAAAAATTCAAACAAGCAACATATTACTTTTAAAGAATTATTGTCACATTACGGAGGTATGCAAGCATGGATTCCTTTTTATAAAGCTACGTTGGATTCAGCCAATATGCCTTCGGAGAAATATTATCGCAAAACGGATACGATTGGTTTTTCAAAGCAAGTATCTCAAAATCTTTTCCTTCGGAATGATTATCATGATACAATCATGAAGAAAATTATTGATAGTCCAATAGCACTCAAAAAAGAATATAAATACAGCGATTTTACGTTTATTATTCTCAAGGAATATTTAGAAAAGGCAACGGGTAAAACGCTAGATGTTTTGGCCAATGATAATTTTTACAAATCACTTGGAATGAATAATACTTTGTTCAATCCATTGAAAAAATTTGATGCTTCTGTAATAGCACCAACTGAAGAAGATACTTATTTCCGTCATGCCCGAATCCAAGGCTATGTTCATGATATGGAAGCAGCCATGGAGGGAGGTGTTGGTGGACATGCTGGGATTTTCTCCAATGCAATGGATGTTGCCAAAATGATGCAATTATATCTCCAAAAAGGAAATTATGGTAATATTCAATATTTTTCTGCAGATACTTTTAATGATTTCAATATTTGTTACTTCTGTGCCGAAGGTAATAGAAGAGGATTGGGTTTTGACAAACCTCAATTAGGGAACGAAGGGCCAACGTGTGGTTGTGTTTCCATGGCAAGTTTTGGACATACAGGTTTTACAGGCACCATGGCATGGGCAGATCCATCAACAGAAATTGTTTATGTATTCTTGTCAAATAGAACCTATCCGGGGACAAATACTACCAACACACTTTCCAAAGAAAACATCCGTGAAGACATTCAGAAAGTAATTCAGGAGGCAATTTTGGATAAGTAATTTAACTAAGTTTTATAGAATTTAGCAGCTATTTTTTCTAAATTCGTACCAACAAAATTTCTTTATGAAAATAGCAATTGTTTGTTACCCAACTTTTGGAGGAAGTGGCGTTGTAGCCACAGAGTTAGGAATAGAATTAGCCAATCGCGGGCACGAGATTCATTTTATAACGTATCGTCAACCTGTTCGTTTGGCTTTAATAAATTCCAACGTGCATTATCACGAAGTAAATGTGCCCGAATATCCTTTGTTTCATTATCAACCCTATGAATTAGCTCTTTCTAGCAAGTTGGTGGATATGGTAAAGCTTCATAAAATTGAATTATTGCACGTACATTATGCCATTCCACACGCTTATGCTGGCTATATGGCAAAGCAAATATTAAAAGAAGAAGGAATAAAAATCCCAATGGTGACGACTCTTCACGGAACGGATATTACATTGGTTGGTAATCATCCTTTTTATAAACCGGCAGTTACTTTTAGTATCAACAAATCGGATGTGGTAACGTCGGTTTCTCAAAGTTTGAAAGATGATACCAATAAACTGTTCAAAATTAAAAAAGAAATTATAGTTATTCCCAATTTTATTGAGTTAGACAACAACAGAAATGAAACTACAATTTCTTGTCATCGTTCCGTTATGGCAAAACCTGAAGAACGTATTGTGACGCACATTAGTAATTTTCGTAAAGTAAAACGAATCCCTGATGTGATTAAGATTTTTTATAAAATTCAGCAAAAGATTCCCGCCAAATTAATGATGGTTGGTGATGGTCCAGAAAAAGAAAAAGCAGAACAACTTTGTCAAGAATTAGGCATTGAAGATAAAGTGATTTTCTTTGGAAATAGTAATGAAATTGGTAAAATCTTATCCTATTCTGATTTATTTCTTTTACCCTCAGAAACTGAGAGTTTTGGATTGGCAGCTTTGGAAGCAATGGCTTGGAGTGTACCTGTGATTTCAAGTAATTCTGGTGGATTGTCCGAAGTAAACTTTGATGGACTTTCGGGATATTTAAGTAATGTGGGCAATGTGGATGATATGGCAAATAAAGCCCTGGAAATTTTAAAAGATAATACAACCCTTAATACTTTTAAAGCCAATGCACTTTCCGTTGCAGAACGTTTTGATATTAAGAATATTTTGCCATTGTATGAAGCGCTATATTATAAAGCCATAAACGATAAAAAATGAAAAAATTAGTTGTTTTAACACTAACAATACTTTTATTTTCTTGTGCTTCAAAAAAAGTGGCTGATATAAATAAACCCTTGTATGAATTGCTAACAAACCAAAATGATGGTGGTGCAAACATTCAGTTTTATGAAATGATTACAGAGCCTAAAGAAATTTTGATGCTTTTATCCGATCCCAATTTGAAGAAAAAAATTAAACAAGAAGATATACAAAATAGCAATTTTGTAATTTTGAATATGGGTGAAAAACCTTCAGGAGATTATAAAATTACGATTGAAAATGTAGAAGAAACCCCAACAAATATTATACTTACAATTAAAGAAACAAAACCAACTATCAACGTGAAAGATATTAGCGATGCTTTTTTTCCTTATGCTATTGTAAAAATAAATTCTAAGAAACCCATAATTATAAAATAAAACACCGTCTCATTTAAAAAAATAAGACGGTGTTTTTTATAAAATTCTAATAAAACTAGAAACAGTATCTAACTCCTAAAGCGATATCTGGCCCAAAATTTTGATCTCTATATTTATTACTATTGCTATTGTTTAAATAAAACTCTGGTCTCAAGTCTAAAGACAATTGAATTGGAGCTTCCGAAAACTTATATTCAATACCAATATCTCCAGCCGCAAGAAGGATTGTTCCGTTTTCACTTACACCACCTTTATCATAACTCCAGCTTCCAAGACCACCACCAACGCCAGCATACCAATTAAAACCACGATCAATTTCCCATATCCATTGATATAATCCAACCAGTTTAGTTGCGCCAATATCTTTGCTATTTCTCCATCCTAAATCCAATTCAAGTCGGTTGTTTTTTGATAAGCCTCTTTGATATGAAATTTCACCACCAAAACCATCATTACTTCCCAAACGTAAGCCTAATGCATTCTTAGAAATGTCCTGAGATTGCGCACTAAATGCTAATCCAATTAACAAAAAAGCAGATAAAATGATTTTTTTCATAAGTTGTTTATTTAAATTATTACATAGATTAATTTATAACGACAAAAACAAAGGTCTATTGTTTAAATGTTATTTTTAATTAACTAGGTATGTATCTAAATTTTCATTTTGAGTTTGAGAACCCGATTGTGGAATTGGTAAAGTAACTCCTAATGTTGATAAATCTACAAGATGATAATTAATAAGTGTATTGGTATAAACCATCCCAATATTTTTTGCATAATATTGAATGGAGACTACAACATCTTGAGGATCTAATAACACTAAAGAAACGGGGAGTGGAAGCCCTGGAACTGTCACTGTGGTTGAAACTTTTAGATTTAAAGTAATATTTACTTTTTTAATATCTGTATAAACGGTATTATTCTCCGAAGTATAACTAGGTAAAGTTTCCAAAGCAGTAGTTTTTAAAGTGTAATTTATCACGAGCGGATACCCTTGGAAATCTTGATTGATAACACCTGAAACGGAACCTAACTGTTGATTAAGTGTTGCACTTTCTTTAAAAATCATTAAATCACTTACACTTAAATCAATGGGCAAAACAGCACCCAAATTCAATCCGGCATTTCCCGTCATATAAATGGCATCATTTTCTTTACGCAACCCATTATTTCGAAGTGAATTGGAATAAAACCCAAATGGAATAGCTAAGGTTTTCATTTTTTTATAGGTTTTGGTATTGATAACTGTATCATTAGCAACATATAAGGAATCCCGATTGATGGTGCTTTGACCAATTGTAGTAACTTTATAAGTCCAATAATTTCCATCGGTTAATGGCAAATAATTTCCAGTACTAGCATTTCCTGATGAATTATCACTTGAACAAGAAGCTAGAATGGCAACGGAAAATGCAATCAAAAATAATTTAGTTTTCATTTTTTTAAATTTAGTTTGAAATGCGAATATAATAAACTAATCTATTGAGCTATTAATTTTAATAATAATTTTTGACTTTACATCATTAATGTTATATTTGTTTAAAACAAGAATCATGGCAGGAAATAGTTATGGAACCCTTTTTAGACTAACTACTTTTGGAGAATCTCATGGTGATGCTTTAGGCGGAATTATAGATGGTTGTCCTGCAGGAATTACATTAAACTTTGAAGCTATTCAAAGGGAAATGGCAAGAAGAAAACCGGGACAATCTACTATTGTAACACAACGAAAAGAAGCCGATGAAGTGCAGTTTCTATCTGGAATATTTGAAGGAAAAACAACGGGAACACCAATAGGTTTCATTATTCCAAATACCAATCAAAAGTCGGAAGATTATTCTCATATAAAAGATTCGTATCGACCAAGTCATGCGGATTATGTGTATGAAAAAAAATATGGGATTCGAGATTATCGTGGCGGTGGAAGAAGTTCGGCTAGAGAAACATCCTGTAGAGTGGCGGCTGGAGCTATAGCAAAACAACTTTTATCTGAAATTAAAATCAATGCTTTTGTTTCTTCCGTAGGAGATATTTTTATAGACAAACCCTATCAAGAATTAGATTTTTCATTAACAGATTCGAATGACGTTCGCTGTCCGGATGCTGCTACGGCTGCAAAAATGGAAGAATACATCAAACAAATCCGTAAAGACGGGGATACAATTGGAGGAACCATCACTTGTGTTTTACAAAATGTACCCATAGGATTAGGGGAACCTGTTTTTGATAAACTCCATGCCGAACTTGGAAAAGCTATGTTATCCATCAATGCAGTAAAAGGGTTTGAATTTGGTAGCGGATTTTGTGGGGCTCAGATGAAAGGTAGTGACCACAATGATTTGTATAACGAAGACGGGACCACAAGAACAAATCTTTCTGGAGGTATTCAAGGAGGAATTTCCAACGGAATGGATATTTATTTTCGTGTGGCTTTTAAACCGGTTGCCACCTTAATCCAAAAACAAGAAGTCTTAACCAATTCCAATAGGATTGTGGAGCAACAAGGAAAAGGGCGTCATGATCCTTGTGTTTTACCTCGTGCAGTTCCAATTGTTGAAGCAATGGCCGCACTTGTACTTGCCGATTTTTATTTGATAAACAAAACCTATTTAAAATAATGACCACCGAAATCAAAAAACCCTCCCTTTTAGGAAATCTAACAGTGCAAATTCTAATTGCCATGATAATTGGCGCACTATTAGGAATTTATATTCACAATAATTATTCAGAAGAACTAGCAAAAGAATTTAGTGGTTACATCAAAATGTTGGCTACAGTTTTTATTCGTTTAGTACAAATGATAATTTCACCCTTAGTATTTACAACTTTAGTAGTAGGAATTGCTAAACTTGGCGATATTAGAGCGGTTGGTAGAATAGGAGGAAAGGCATTGGGTTGGTTTTTTACAGCTTCCTTCATTTCTTTATTGATAGGCATGTTTTGGGTAAATCTTTTGCAACCCGGAGTTGGTTTAAATTTATCCAATGTAGATGTTTCCACTGCCACAGAAGTTACTGAGAAAGCTCAAGGTTTTTCGGCTCAAAATTTTATAGAACACATTATCCCTAAAAGTATTGTTGAGGCAATGGCAAACAACGAAATTTTACAAATTGTAATTTTTTCTATCTTTTTTGGATTGGCAGCAGCTTCAATTGGGGATCATGCAAAACCTGTAGTAAGAGCATTGGATAAAACATCCCATATCATTTTGAAAATGGTAAACTATGTTATGAAATTTGCTCCGCTAGGTGTTTTTGGCGCTATTGCAGCCGTTTTTGCCATTAGAAACCTGGATGAATTGTTAATTACCTATGCCAAATATTTTGGTTCCTTCCTTGTTGGTATTTCATCACTATGGGTATTTTTATTAGTAATTGGTTATCTATTCCTAAAAAGTAGAATGACTACATTATTAAAGCACATTGTAAGTCCATTGATAATTGCCTTTGGAACAACAAGTAGTGAAGCCGTCTTTCCAAAGCTTACCGAAGAATTAGAACGTTTCGGGATAAAAGATAAAATCGTTTCTTTTATGTTGCCACTAGGTTATTCCTTTAATCTTGATGGAAGCATGATGTATATGACCTTTGCTAGTATTTTTATTGCTCAAGCCTATGGTGTTCATTTGGATTTAGGGACACAATTAACCATGCTATTAGTTTTAATGCTTACCAGTAAAGGAATTGCAGGTGTTCCAAGAGCAAGTCTTGTGGTGGTTGCCGCAACTTGTGGTATGTTTAAAATTCCTATTGAAGGAATTGCTTTAATTCTTCCTATTGATCATTTTTGTGATATGTTTCGAAGCGCTACTAATGTGCTCGGTAACGCTTTGGCTACGTCAGTAGTAGGAAAATGGGAGGATAAATAATTTTTTTTCAAAAATGTTTTTGGGTTTGTTTTTTTTATACATTTACTTGTTAATTATAAACAAAAAAAACATGAAAAAAATTACATTTTTATTTTTATTATTTTCAGTTCTTTCTATAACTGAAACGTATGCTCAATCAGATTTCTACACCTGTATTCCTAGTGATGGTAGCACTTCTGGTAATGCTAGAGCACCTCATGGAAGATTTAGATATCAAAGAGGGGTTGTTCTGATAAAAGCAACTGAAATGGCTGCTTCAGGAATAGTGAATAATGATGTTATTAACTCTATTGCATTTAATTATTTAGTTGCACAGGATGTAATAACAAATGGAACAATGACGTTGTACCTTCAAAATACCGCTGATGTAACTAATTTAAAAAGCTTAACTTGGGCGACCACAGGAATGACTACTGTTAGTAATGGAGCAGTTATTGTACCAAATACAGTTGGAAATGCAATTTATAATTTTTCAGGTGGCTCACCTTTTACTTATACGGGTGGAGGCGTTTATGTTGCTTTTGATTATCAAAATGCTGCAAATCCATTACCTACAACATTTGTAACTGTTGATTGTAATAGTACAGGTTTAGCGAGTGGATATAAAGGCGCTCAGTCTGATACTGCTATACCAACCACAATTGCTGCTTCTAGTTTTAGACCAGTGATATTATTAGGTAAATTAGTAACTTGTGCAAGACCAAATAATTTAGGATTTAATACACCAACTTTAAATTCCGCTATATTAACATATAATGTAACTGCTGGTGGATCTGTAGATTTAGAATATGGACCTTACGGTTATACTCAAGGTACAGGAGGAACTTCTGTTTTAAGCATTACTAGTCCCTATACATTAACAGGATTAAGCCCTAGTTCTACTTATGATTATTATGTTAGAAAAAATTGTGGTGGGGGAACTTATAGTACTTGGGCTGGACCATATCCTTTTCATACTTTATTTGAACCTGCAAATCCTACCTATACTACAAGTTTTGAACAAGAAGATTTTCCTTATATAGGTTGGTCATTAATAAGTGGAACTCCACCGGGTAATGATTGGCAATTTGGTTATTTTGGTCCTCCAAGTGTAACAAATACATTAACTCAAGATGGAAATACTTCGGTATATTCTCTATCAGGAATTACAGCAACAGCAGCAAACAACTGGATAATTTCAAGAGGCATAAACTTAACAGCTGGAAGTACGACTACGATCAGCTTTTACACAAGAAATTATCAAGCTGCTACTTCAACAGGAACTTCAAGTTATAATGTAACCGTAGGGACAGGTCAAACTATAGTTGCTCAAGCTACTACTGTTGCAACTGAAGTTAATAATGCAGTTTTAACTTGGGTTCAAAAAACATATACTTATACGCCACCTTCAACAGGTGTATATTATTTTGGAATTCAAAATGTATCTCCAGCAAATGCAGTTGGGCAACAAGCTTTATTTCTTGATAATTTAAGTGTTTCAGAGGTATTGTCAACTAGAGATTTTTTATTATCCAAAATTTCAGTACTTCCTAATCCAGCAAAAGATGTGATTACTATTTCTAATGATGTTAATGCTATTGTAAGTACAGTTGAAATGTTAGATTTAAATGGTAGAGTTGTTAAAACTCAGAAAATAAATGCTATTCAAGGGCAAGTTTCAATTGGTGATTTATCAACTGGAGTGTATATGATGAAAATAGCAACAGACCAAGGTACTGTTACTAAGAAAATAGTTAAAGAATAATTATTCTTAATAAGTAAAAAGCGTCCCAATTGGGACGCTTTTTTTATGCTAAAAACTTTGCTTTCAATTGGGGTGATGGAATCATACAGACCTCTTTTTTTCCATACCATTTGTATCTGTTTTTTGCAATGTAATTGTAAACATAATTAGAAAAGGCTTTTGGAAATATTGCAAACAAATTCATTAAGTTATATATACCACCTATTTCATGGGTTATTTTTAAAATTGCTTCTGCCTTGTAATAATAAGCAATACTTGGTTCGTAAAGAATAATGCTATCTATTTTAGTAGAGTCAATTCCAATGTGTTGTATAATATCTTGACCTAAATCAGATTGTAGCGCTACAAATCGAAAGACATCTTTTTTATCGTGTCTTATAACGAATTGTACCGATGCTTCACAAAGATTGCAAACTCCATCAAAGAGAATAATTTTTTTGTCTTTAGGTAAATCTTTCATTTCAATTTGTTTAACAAAGCACTTCTACTGCGCTTTGTGTGGCAAAATAGGTGTATTATTTTTTTGCTTTCTCTACGAATTCCAGGGCTTCCAAACTCACTTTAGAGGTGAAAACTCCATAGTTGACAGTAGCTTTATTTTTTTCAATTTTGTCAATACTACCAACGGCTTTTCCATCAAACATCCGGACTCTATCGCCGACTTTCAGTATAGGTTTTGGTTTTTCTATAACTGTGGGTTTTAATTTTTTTTCTTTTTTGATAGCGCGAATTTCCTCCACCTTAATCGAAACTTCCTTTAATATTTCTTTTTCTTTTTCCTTTTTTACAATCGTTTCTTTGGCTGTGGCTTTTTTGCGTTTGGAGTTTTCAATTTCAATGATTTTTAAAAATTCGGCAACCAGTTCTTTCTTATTTTTGGTATTGAAATAGTTTTCCGAAATAGTATCAATTTTTTGTCCAATATAAATTAGCTTTTGATTGCTGTCATACAACTCCTGATAACTCTCCAGTTTCTGTTTGATTTTGACATTGATAGTTTCCATTTTCTTGCCTTCTTCCCGTGCTTTACTTTCCTCTTCTTTGAGCGTTTGCGATGTTTTTTCCATCTTGGAACGCTCTTTTTGTAAGTTGGCAATGGTTTTGTCAAAGCGTACTTTCCCACCTTCAATTTTCTTTTTAGCTCGGTTAATGAGCCCAAAAGGAATTCCGTTTTTCTGTGCCACTTCAAAAGTAAAAGAACTCCCGGCTTGTCCTAAAGCCAACTTGTACATGGGCTCTAAGGTCTTTTCGTCAAAAAGCATGTTGGCATTGGTAGCAAAAGGCAATTCGTTAGCCAATATTTTTAAATTGGAATAATGTGTAGTAATAATTCCAAAGGCTTCTCTATGATAGAATTCCTCTAAGAATATTTCTGCCAAAGCACCTCCTAAATCGGGATCGGAACCCGTACCAAATTCATCAATGAGGAACATGGTTTTGGCATTGCACTTCTTTAAAAAATAATTCATGTTATTCAATCGGTAACTGTAGGTGCTTAAATGATTTTCTATGGACTGATTGTCACCAATATCGGTTAGGATTCTATCAAACAAAAAGGTTTCACTACGTTCGTGAACCGGAATTAATATACCCGATTGTAACATTAATTGTAATAAACCAACTGTTTTTAGTGAGATTGTTTTCCCTCCTGCGTTGGGCCCAGAAATCACTATTATCCGATGTTCTTGGTCCAATTCTATTGTCTGTGGATAGGTTATTTCTTTTTTCTCATCGTTGGTCAAAAGTAAAATAGGATGGAAGGCATCCCGAAAATACAATCTTCGGTTGTTGGTGATTTCGGGTAAAACGCCTTTTATTTTTCTGGCGTATTTTGCTTTGGCAGCAACAACATCAACATCACTTAGGAAATCTTGATAGTTGATTAATAAAGGTAAAAAAGGGCGAATAGTATTGGATAAATACTTTAGAATTCGGGTAATTTCTTCCTTTTCTTCATATTCTAAATTACTCAGTTCACGAGAATACTTTAGAGATGCTTCGGGTTCTATGAAAGCAATACTGCCCGTTTTTGAACTGCCAAGAATGGAACCTTTTACCTTCCGACGATACATGGCCAAAACAGCTAATACTCTGCGGTTATTGACGAAACTTTCTTTAATATCATCCAGATAACCCAACGAATTGTATTGGGTCATTGCTATTCCAAAACTCTGATTTACTTTTCCACGCACCAAATTCATATCGCGGCGTATATTCAATAAATCTGGGGAAGCGTTGTCTTTTATTTCTCCATATTTATCCACTACATCATCAATACTACTGATAATTTCTTTAGTAAAATCTACTTGTATTGCTCTTGAATAGAGATTGGGATAATAATCTTGGAATTTTTTAAAGTAAAGCAACAAAATATTTGTGGTTTCCGATAGCGATGCGATTTTTCTAAAACTTCCCACTTCTAGAAAACTATCTTCAATAGCTAGGAATTTTATTTCATGGGAAATGCTGTCAAAACCATGATTGGGAACCGCATTGTTGTTGTCAAATGAGGCAAGATATTCCGAGGTTTGTAACAGCGCTTTCATCAGTAATTCCTTCTCTTTAAATGGAATTATTTCAAGCGCTTTTTGCTTTCCAATTTCGGTATTGCAAGAAGCGGAAATAGTTTCTAAAACTGTTGGAAATTGTAAATCTTGAAGCGTTTTTTCTGTAATGGAAATCATAAATAGTAGCAAAGTGTCAAAGTTACAAAGATTTAAAGTATATATATTTGCATAAAAAAAGAAATGTTTATTAATATGCGACCTTCATGGCAAGAAATTCTAAAAGAGGAATTTAAAAACCCTTACTTTAAAGAATTAATGCTGCATGTTGAGGAAGAATATCAATCAAACCAGTGCTATCCTCCAAAGGATTTGGTATTTTCAACTTTTAATCAATTTGATTTCAATGATTTAAAAGTGGTAATCATTGGTCAAGATCCTTATCATGGAAAAGGGGAAGCCAATGGGCTTTGCTTTTCAGTAAATGAGGGTATGAGAATTCCACCTTCTTTACGAAACATTTTTCAAGAGATAAATACGGATTTGGACAGCATTTTTTTACCCGAATCGGGGAATTTAGAACGTTGGGCAAAGCAAGGGGTTTTACTTTTGAATGCTTCCTTAACCGTTAGAGAAGACCAACCCAACAGTCACAAACATTTGAAATGGAAAGTTTTTACCGATGCTGTAATTCAGAAAATATCAGAAGAAAAAGAAAATATAGTATTCTTGTTGTGGGGAAATTTTGCCCAACAAAAAGGAGCTAAAATCAACCGAGAAAAGCATCTAGTACTTCAAAGTGGACATCCTTCACCCTTGAGTGCCAATCAAAAAAAATGGTTTGGCAATAAACATTTTAGCCAAACCAATTTGTATTTAAAATCCATTGGGAAACCGGAAATAGAATGGTAATTAATTCACGTTGAAAAGATAATAACCACTACTGTTTACAGTAGCAATTACGGAGCGAATATTAATAATTAATTGATCTGATGCGCTTTTAGAACGCAATTCTACGGTAGTAGCCGATGAACTGTTGTATCCAAAACTCAAACGGTAATGTCCAGTTGAAAGTAGTGGAAATCCAACATTATATTTATAGGTTTCACTTGTTGCATTATAGATACAATGTCCTAGAACATAAGAGCCATTTTGTGCATCACCTTCAATAATGTCCAATTGCGAATCGTTTACCGTAACAACTTCCCAAACATCAGTGCTCACTTCTTTTTCAATCAGATATGAAAAAGAATATTCGGGTGCGCTTCCTGTTGTTTTATAGATATCTAATGGTTCTGTATGTCCAACTTCTGCTTGGTATCTGGAAAAATTGGCATTTACATAAATTTTATCACCAACACTAAACGAAGATTGTGTAGCTATAGCCACTAGGTTTGAGGAATCTAAGAAAAGGGAATTGTAAAATCCATCATCATTAGTATTGCAGTTTGAAAACAACAAGGAAAGAGCTAGTAAACACGTATATTTTAATAGTTTCATTTTGTATTTTTTTAAAATCTATAACCCAAATTAAGACCCACTCTAGAAATCACATCAGGACTTTTGTCGCTGTTTGTCAAATTTTTACCAAATCCAACAATGAATTCAAGCGCTATTTTTTCATTGAAATACATTTTATATCCCAAACTTCCACCTAGACCAATGTCGGTGTATTTTGATTTCAATGAAGTATAATAACCATTGTTATTCACATCAACTAATCTAACTATCTCTTTATAATCGCCACCGTTATAGGATCCAAATATTTCAGCAAAATAATAACGTGATTTACCTTTTGATAAGGCATATCTAAAATAGGGATTGAATTCAAATTTGGGTACATTATTTCTGTAGCCATTATCAAAATCCTCATTGAGTTTTTTACTATTTGAAAAATTAGTATTAAAACCAACCGATAAATCTTTACCAACAAATCGTTCATAACTGATGCTTATTTTTGCTGAGGTTATCAAGGATAAGACATCAAATCTAAATTCATTTTTCTTAGCAGAAACAGCACTTTCTTGTGCTTGTGAATGAATTGCAAATAGTAAAAATAGGATAAACAGTTTTTTCATTTAAATTGTATTTATTGAATAAGCGAAGATACTAATTATGCTATAAAAAAATCTATCTATTAAAATTAATTCAATGTTAGAGCGCTCAAAATTTCTTCATACATAAATGGTCCGCCAGGATAGTGTGAGGTGTAATCCAAGTTTAACCATATTTGCCCATGTTCATCAATGTGATAATTGATGGGTTTGTTTTTACTTTCTACTGTAAAAAGTTCTTTTTTAATAAGATAATTTACCGTTTCCAAATCTTTTTTACTTCCTATTAATAATTCGGGGTAAATATGTCCTTTGGTATGAATTAATCTTGGTGTGCCACCAATGGAACGCACGCACGCAGCCATTAAAATGGAGTGGTCGTCACAATCGCCCGATAAATAGGTTAAGGATTCGGTCGCTTTGGCAATATAGTCTTGTCCTTTTGGATCGCTTACATAATTCCACCTACTGTTTATTTCTTTAAATACAGCGAAACATTGAATAATGGTATGGTATTCACCGTATCCCTTTACTTCTTTAAAGTGTTTTGAAGTTGCCATAATGGCAAAATTCCTAACCTTGGGATTACTATATTCAATGGCATCAATTATTTTAAATTTATTGGGGAATGGCAATAATTTATTGATAATAATATCTTGTGGATAAGGGCTTTCATCCATTGCATACATCATGGAACGATAATCTTCAAAAACACTTCCAAAACCATAATCGCCAAAAACGCTCCCATATATGAGTGCAATGAAATAGAGTATAACAGCGATAAGTGTTATTCTTCGCATCGCTTTTAAAATTAATTGAAACACCAGTAATATCAGCAGAAACAGTAATATTCTATCCAGGTGAAACTTCCAATTAAAATCTATTATGTTTTGATGTGCAATAATAAAAAGAGGAATTGTAATCAAGACATTGAGCACAAAAAGGATAATCAAATCCCAGGGACTTTTTATCCTGAATTTTTCTTTTAGTTGTTGATTAGTAAGATTTTCTATATTTATCATGCGAACATGTAAAACGCTAAATTGTTTTTACAATTGCAGTAAAAGTACCTTTTTTATTAATTATTTTAAGGTCAAAGAGTTGATTTTGAATTTTGTTTAACACTTTTTCCGATAAAGTACTTTGTGACCATTCGGTTAGGGATAGCCATTCTTGAATGTCTTCCTTTTTTTGATGGAAGTTTTCTACTAGACTGTTGTCAATATTTGGAATATCTTTAAATGTTTTCGTAGTTGCATTAATGATTTCCAGTATTTTAGCAATGCTTTTGGGTTGTTTTTCTAAAACCTCATTTCGCACTGCAATTACAAAACAGGGCCAAGGTGTTGGGCAATCTCCAATTCTTCTAAAAATACCTTTGTCTACCCATGGTTTCGTCATAAACCGTTCCCACATGAAGTAATCCGCTGTGCCGTTTGTTAGCGCTTCTACTGCGCCTTCAATGGTGTTTATGATTTCAAATTTCAAATTGTCCGTTTTCCAACCTTGATTGTTGGCATTTACATAGGCCATTAATTGCGAACCTGAACCTATTCTTGAAATAGCAGCTTTGGTGTTTTCTAAATCGGCAAGAGTTTGATAGTTGGAATTGGCGGCAACATGTATCCCCCAAATTAAAGGGCTTTCTACATAAACCTGCACGATACTTGATGGATTTCCCGAGACAATATCTTTTACAATGCCTTCGGTTAGAATTACCGCAATGTCGGTTTCTCCATCGCGAAGAAGTTGGCACATTTTGCCTGTACCTTCAGGAATGTTTGTCCATTGCAAATCGATATTCTCGGCTTCAAATTCGCCATTTTCAATACACAACTGCCAAGGAAAGTTGAAGTGTTCTGGAACTCCAACTATTTTTATTGTTTTCATGTTTTATTTACCACGAATTATCATAATTTTTATGCAGTTCTTTTTTTAAACGAATTACTGAGCTAGTTTATCCAAAGCATATAGGATTAAGGCATCCACAGCTTTGTATGGGTCTTCACTAAAAGCACCAGTAGCACGATTGGCAATGATGGCGTTTAAAGATAAACATTGGTGTCCCATTAGTTTTCCAAGGCCATAAATAGCGCCTGTCTCCATTTCAAGGTTTGCCATTTTTACACCGGCAAATTCATAGGAATCCATTTTGTCATTTAGTGCTGGGTCTTGAATACCTAGGCGTAAAACACGTCCTTGCGGACCATAAAATCCACCTGCAGTTCCTGTAATGCCTTTAAAGATTTTATCGCTTTCCATGCGTTTTTCCAGCATTTCACTTCCTTTAATTACATACGGTCGTCCTTTTTTCAAATCCCAATGGGTATGTTTGATAAAAGCATCTTCCATTGCAATTTCCGAAATGTCGTCAATCAAATAGGAGCGAAGCATATTGTCTAATCCTAAGCCATACTGACTCAAAACAATACTGTCACAAGGAATATTGGCTTGCAAAGATCCCGAAGTTCCTATTCGGATGATGTTTAATGAAGTTAACGTATCTTTTATGGTGCGTGTTTTTAAATCAATATTGACAAGCGCATCCAATTCATTCATCACGATGTCAATATTATCGGGACCAATCCCAGTTGACATTACCGTGATTCGCTTGCCTTTATAGGTACCTGTTTGCGTTTTAAATTCTCTTTTTTGCTGTGAAAACTCAATACTATCAAAGTGTTTTGTGATTTTCTCTACTCGGTTTTGGTCACCAACAAAGAGGATGTCATTTGCAATATGTTCTGGTTTTAGATTTAAGTGGTATACACTACCATCGGGGTTTAATATTAATTCTGAAGATGCTATCATTATTTTTTAATTATGAGTTATTTATATTATTACTACAACCGTCAACTATCCACCAACCCGTTTCACTTTGAAACCTTTCTCTTTTAGGATAGTCATAATCTTATCACGGTAATCGCCTTGAATGATAATGGAGTCGTCTTTGAAAGTCCCGCCAACACTTAGTTTTGTTTTTAATTCTTTGGCTAATATTTTAAAATCCTCATCATTTCCGGTATATCCTTCGATGATGGTTGTGGGTTTGCCTTTTCTTTTTTCATACTTGCAAATCATGGGTTCGCTCTGAATCCAAAGTTCTTTTTCTTCGGGTAAAACAAGCTCCTCCGAGTCAACAATATGCTCAGGGAAAAGATTTTTGAGTTGTTCTTGTAAGTCCATGTTGTTAAAATTAATTTACCGCAAATTCACAAATTATTACTTTTTTAACCCATTGGGTGTAATTAATAAAATCTTTTAATAATAACTTTTTTGATTCAAATTTATAGTCAATTAGAGCAAAAATGTCAGTCTGAACTCCGCCTGTACTGACGAAGGAAGTATCGAAGACCTTAAAAAAGATACATTTCGACACTTCGACTGCGCTCAGTGCAGGCTCAGCTCAATGTGACAATTGGTATAAATTAGCCATAAAAAATAATTATACCCAATGCGTTACTTCTTTAATTTGCGGTTATTAAAACCAAAAAGACATCAAGAATACCCAATGCCTTTAATGATACCGTAAAATTAAGTATTATTTTTTAATAATTTCCAAATCTGTTCGACTTTCAATAGTAATAGTCAGTATGCGGAAGACAACGCATAATTCATAACTCATAATTCATAATTAATTAAAAATAGTTATACTTTTGAGCCACTTTTAATAAAGAGACTACCTTATGGATTTCGATAGAAAACAACTCACCAACGAAGAGCTTATAAGTTTATATAAAAAACTACTCAAACCCCGTCTTATAGAAGAAAAAATGCTGATATTAATCCGTCAAGGAAAAGTATCAAAATGGTTTTCGGGTATAGGGCAGGAGGCTATATCCGTTGGAGTTACAGCTGTTTTGGATAAGGATGAATACATATTACCGATGCACAGAAACTTAGGCGTATTTACTTCTCGAGACATTCCTTTGTATCGTTTGTTTTCGCAATGGCAAGGCAAAGCCAATGGTTTTACCAAAGGAAGAGATAGAAGCTTCCATTTTGGAACTCAAGAATATAATATTATTGGCATGATATCGCATCTTGGGCCCCAGTTAGGCGTAGCCGATGGGATTGCATTAGCAAATAAACTAAAGAATAATAATAAAGTTACCGCTGTATTCACTGGTGAAGGCGCCACTTCGGAAGGCGATTTTCACGAAGCGCTAAACATTGCAGCCGTATGGGATTTACCTGTTTTTTTTGTTATAGAAAACAATGGATACGGTCTGTCCACACCCACCAACGAACAATACCGTTGTGGGAACCTAGCCGATAAAGGCATAGGCTACGGCATGGAAAGTCACATTATTGATGGCAATAATATTTTGGAGGTATATAACAAAATGGCCGAATTAAAAGCGTCCATGATAGAAAAGCCACGTCCCATCCTTTTGGAGTTTAAAACTTTTAGAATGCGAGGTCACGAAGAGGCTAGTGGCACCAAATATGTTCCTCAGGAATTAATGGACCAGTGGGCCAAAAAAGATCCAGTGGAAAACTATAGCTCCTATTTGAAAGCTACGGCCGTAATTACAGACGAATCGGATGCAGCGATGAAAGCCGTTATCAAGCAAGAAATTGACGAACATTGGGCTACGGTACAAGAAGAACCAGAAATTGAAGCCAGTTTGCACGAAGAATTAAATGATGTTTACAAACCGTATGATTTTGAAGAAGTTACCCATTCAGGTGTAACCGAAAATATTCGAGTAGTAGATGCCATTTCCCATGCTTTGCGCCAATCTATGGAACGCCATAATAACTTGGTAATTATGGGACAAGATATTGCCGAATATGGTGGTGCCTTTAAAATAACCGATGGCTTTGTAGCTCAGTTTGGTAAAGACAGAGTGCGGAACACTCCAATATGTGAAAGCGCCGTGGTTTCGGCCGCGATGGGATTATCCATCAACGGGCAGAAAGCAATTGTAGAAATGCAGTTTGCCGATTTCGTTTCTACAGGTTTCAATCCTATTGTCAACCTATTGGCCAAGTCATATTACCGTTGGTTGGAAAATGCCGATGTTGTAGTGCGTATGCCTTGTGGTGGTGGAACACAAGCGGGACCTTTTCATTCCCAAACCAATGAATCCTGGTTTACTAAAACTCCAGGACTTAAAGTGGTCTATCCAGCTTTTCCCTACGATATGAAAGGATTGTTGAATACAGCTATTAATGACCCCAATCCAGTAATGTTTTTTGAACACAAACAATTGTACCGTAGCGTTTACCAAGACGTTCCTACCGATTATTATACCATCCCTTTTGGAAAAGCAGCCTTGCTTAAAGAAGGCACCGATGTAACCATTATCTCTTTTGGCGCAGGAGTGCATTGGGCTTTGGACACCTTGGGCAGTCATGCCGATATCAAAGCCGATTTGATGGATTTGCGTACCCTACAACCTTTGGATACCGAAGCTATCTATGCCTCGGTTAAGAAAACAGGCAAAGTGATTATCCTTCAGGAAGACAGTTTGTTTGGTGGGATGAGTAGTGATATTTCGGCACTTATTATGGAAAACTGTTTTGAATATTTGGACGCCCCTGTAAAAAGAGTGGGAAGTTTGGAAAGCCCTATTCCATTTGTAAAAGCGTTGGAAGATCAGTACCTGCCAAAAGCGAGATTTGAAACTGCTTTGATGGAATTATTGGCGTATTGATTTTGGAACGCGAATTCATGTTAATTTTTTTTATTTTGGTTAAAGATTATAGCTTACGCTCCTTTCGCTATATGACGATAGTTATGGGGAGCATAGGTTTTACTTCCAAATTCTAAAATTTAATTGAAATTTTTTATTTTGTATTAGCGAACGCCAATCTATAAATAACAGCGCACTTATAAGCAATAAGCCCACTGTTAGGCTCGAGAAGGATTGCCATGACAAGGCGCTGTGCAGGATTTTATCGGTATTTTCGGCGCCATATTTCCCAAAATGAACCAATAAGGCATCACTGGTAAACTTACCAACAAAGAAAGCAGGAATAATATGAAGGGCTTTTGTTTTTGACATACCTGCCGCAACAAATAAAGGGGTTGTAGGTAGTGGTAATAATGAATAAGCAAGAATAACCAATTGCCCCTTCCAACCATTTTCTCTTAATACTTTACCTAAGAATTGTACATCTTCATTTTTTTCGGGTTTGAATAAATTACCTGCCAAAAAGGGAATATAAAGTGTAAGCACATAACGTCCCAATAAAGACCCAGCCACACCAATAAAAACGACCATCCAAATGTTTAAATTATAATAGATTTGAAGAAATACCATTGTGGTAAAAGCCGGAGGAAACGGAAAGGGTACAACATCAAATAAGAAAGCACCCAAAAAGACCAAAATATATTGCCATGTCATAGTACTATTGTTTTTAGTGTAAAAAAGGATGATGTAAGTTACAACTTTATTGAATATAAACTATTACTAGTTTGTTATATTTAACACTAGGTGAGGACCCCATACTTTCGATTTATAAAAACGTCATAAAGTAGATTGACTTTACAGAGTTAGTAATAAAACCAGAGACTCAAACTAAAAAGTTTAAAAAACGCTCCTTTCGCTTCGCTTGTGGCGATATTATTTTTAAATCTAAAACTAGGGTTTTCATCTTTAAAAATCACATGAAGTGGCGGTGTATAGAGAACCTTTACAAATAAAAAAAACCATCTGCAGATGGTTTTTTATACTTCATTTAAAAAATAACTGGCTCTACGCTATTACCACGCCACCCATATACACACTTGTGGCATAGCTTTTCTCATCGGCAGCTACAAACGTAATCCAGTTTTGCACTTCCAAGCCGGTAAAAAAAGCGGGTAGGGTAATGGTAGCTAGGATGTCTAGCCGTGTAGCGGCACTAAGCAGATAGTAAAATTGTCCCGAGATGGGCTCA
>CAIMMM010000155.1 GCA_903842575.1 uncultured Bacteroidota bacterium
TTGAATAGTCGTGTTTGTTAATGATTTGATGAATTTTTTAATATTCGAAATGACTTTTTTCAAGTATTAAATAGTTAAAAGTGGTAAAACTTATTAACAAAGTGGTATTTTGTGGTAATATGTGGTAATTATTTTTATATTTTTGCTCCTAATCAAAAGAGAATAGATTTTGAATTCTATAATTGGAACATATGAGTGTAAAGTTGATGCTAAAGGAAGGCTTATGTTGCCTGCGCCTTTAAAAAAGCAACTTGCCGTTAATCTACAAGACGGCTTTGTCTTGAAGCGTTCGGTGTTTCAAACTTGTTTAGAATTGTATCCAATGCAAGAATGGAATTTGATGATGGAAAAAATCAACAAATTGAACCGTTTTGTAAAGAAAAATAACGATTTCATTCGTCGGTTTACTGCAGGAGTAAAAGTGGTAGAAATAGATGCCCTCGGTAGATTGTTAGTGCCAAAAGATTTAGTGGTTTTTAGTCGTATTTCAAAAGATATTGTATTGTCATCGGCTGTTAACATTATAGAAATTTGGGATAAAGATTTATATGAAAAATCTATTGCCGGTGACGATGTTGATTTTGCTGATTTGGCAGAAGACGTAATGGGAAAAAGCAATGATGACAATGGAATATCATAATCCTGTATTGCTTTCAGCAACTGTTGACGGTTTGGATATTAAGCCTGATGGAATTTATGTTGATGTAACTTTTGGTGGTGGAGGCCACTCGAAAGAGATTATGAAGCGATTAGGTCCCAATGGGAAATTATTTGGTTTTGATCAAGATGAAGATGCGTTTACGAATGCTTTACCTGACGAAAGATTTGTTTTAATTCCGGAAAATTTTAGATATATCAAAAGGTTTTTAAGATTTCATAATGTCAAAAGTGTAGATGGGATTTTGGCCGATTTAGGCGTTTCGTCCCATCAATTTGATGTTCCGGAAAGGGGATTTTCCACTCGCTTTGATGCAGAATTGGATATGAGGATGAGTAAAAAAAATGATTTAGACGCTTTTAAAGTGGTTAATGAATATGATGAAGCTAATTTAAAAAGAGTGTTTTTGGATTATGGAGAATTGAAAATCGCTCCAGCTTTAGCAAGGACAATTATTGAAGCCAGAGAGAAAAAAACAATCAAGACCACAGACGAATTAAAATTGATTTTGTCAAAATTTTTGCCTGATCAATTCAAAAATAAAATCTTAGCTCAAATCTATCAAGCCATTCGTATTGAAGTCAATCAGGAAATGGATGTTTTGAAAGAATTTTTAGAACAATCTCTAGAGATATTAAATACCGGCGGGAGGCTAAGCATAATATCATACCATTCTTTGGAAGATAGATTGGTAAAAAGATTTATGAAGAACGGCATGTTTGAAGGAGAACCAGAGCGTGATTTTTATGGAAATTTTTCTGTTCCTTTTAAAACCATTGGGAAGCTTATTGTTCCTGATGAAGCAGAAATAAAAAGCAACAACAGAGCAAGAAGTGCCAAATTGAGAATTGCAGAAAAGCGATAGAAAACGAATGAAAAAAGGAGTTTACGGAATATTAAAAGCAAGATTTTTAGTAGATGAAGATGCTACAAAGAATTGGCGTTTTATTGTTTTTTTAATTTTTCTTGCCATTCTGATGATTGCCAATTCCAATCATTTTGAACAAAAAATATTTAGAATAACTGAGTTAACTAATCAAGTTAAGGAATTACGTTCCGAATTTGTAGATGATCGTTCCGAATTAATGAAACTAAAAATGGAATCCACGGTTTCAGCTACAATGGAAGAACGAAATATTCATTCATCGCCGGTTCCGCCAAAAAAAATAACAATTAAAAAACCAGTAGAGAAAAGTTTCTTGAAAAAACTATGGCAGTAGAAGATAAACATATCACTTATCGAATATACTTGGTAGCCTTTACTATTTTTTTAGTAGCTGCTTGCATTGTTTTTAAACTCACAAAGATTCAGTGGGTTGAAGGTGATGCCCTTCGTGAGCTAGCCAAAAAAGAAACGGTAAAAAGTTTTGTTATTCCTGCCAACAAAGGAAATATCTATTCAGCCGATGGTAGTTTGTTGGCAACATCAATTCCAAATTATAAAATTCGTTTTGATGCTGTGGCACCCAAATCGGAAGTTTTTGAAAAACACATTAAATCACTTTCCGATTCTTTATCCAAAATGTTAGGAAAACCTAGTTCCTATTATCAATTGGAATTGAGAAAAGCCCGAGCTAATAAAAGTAGGTTTTTATTGGTTGCACGGGATTTAAGTTATACAGAATACATCCGTATTAAAAATTTTCCGCTATTTAATTTAGGAGCCTATAAAGGAGGGATGATAGTCGAACAAGAAACGATTCGTAAACATCCAATTGGAGAAATCGCCGAACGGACCATTGGTTACGAAAGAATTACTCCTGAAGGAAAGCCTGATGGTAAGGGAATAGAATGGACTTTCCGAAAATACTTAAATGGAAAAGACGGGAAAGTATTAAAACAAAAAATTGCCAAAGGACAATGGAAGCCCATTCGTGATGTCAATGAAGTTGATCCGCAAGACGGCTATGATGTTATATCCACTATCGATGTATACATTCAAGATATTGCCCATCATGCCTTGCTGAAGCAATTAAAAGAATACAAAGCTGAACATGGTTGTGTTGTAGTTATGGAAACCAAAACAGGTAAAATAAAAGCAATTTCCAATTTAGGGAAATTGAAAGAATCAGACAGCACTTATTTTGAAACTACAAATTATGCCATAGCCGAATCTCATGAGCCAGGTTCAACATTCAAATTAGTTGATATGATCGCTTTGCTTGATGATAATAAAATTGATACAAGTAAAGTTTACAACAGACAAGGTGGTTTAATACTTTTTTCTAATAAATATAAAGTAGAAGATTCACATCGTGATGGGCCACAAATTATTTCTTTAGCACGTGGTTTTGAAATTTCTTCCAATACTATAATGGTTCAGGCAGTTTATGAAAATTATAAAAACAACCCTCAAGAGTTTGTCGACAGAATTGACAGAATGGGTTTAAACAAACCATTAGGATTACCATTTCAAGGAGAAGGCAAACCCTATATTCCGCAACCTAAAGACAAAGAATGGAGCGCAATTTCATTACCATGGATGGCTTTTGGTTACGGGGTTTCAGTAACTCCACTACAAACGTTGACTTTATATAATTCCGTTGCCAATAACGGGGTTATGGTAAAACCTCAATTTGTTTCCGAAATTAAAGAATGGAACAAAACCATCAAAAAATATAATACCGAGATTATCAACCCTAAAATATGTTCTCAAGAAACCTTGTTGAAATTAAGAGCGGTACTTGAAAATGTAGTAAAAAGAGGAACAGGTGCCAAGCTTTATTCTAAAGATTTTTCGATGGCTGGAAAAACAGGTACGGCGCAAGCCAACTATGGAAAAAATGGCGGAAATGATAAACATTATATTTCATCCTTCGTTGGCTACTTCCCAGCCGATAAGCCTAAATACACTTGTATTGTAGTAGTCCATAAGCCCAATACATCGGGAAATAATTATTATGGTGTCGATGTTGCCGGGCCTGTTTTTAAAAGAATTGCACAAAAGATTTTTACCGATACACCGTCAAGTAATGAAATTAAAAACTTGAATAAAAAAGATGCCAAACAAGAAATAGCTTTTAATGAATATTATGCTAAATCACAATCTGAAATCAAAGTCATTCCCAATTTAAAAGGAATGTCGGGAATGGATGCTGTGGCACTATTGGAAAATCTAAAAATGAAAGTTAAAGTTATTGGAGTTGGGAAAGTAAAAAAACAATCCATCCAACCTGGTGAAGCTTTAAATAAAAACCAAACAATCGTACTTGAATTATCGTGATTATCTTAAAAGACATATTATATAAAGTTGCTATCGAAGTCGTAAAGGGTTCGACGGAAATGGCTATTAATAAAATTGAATTTGACTCACGTAAAGTTCAGGAAAATGATGTTTTTGTAGCTATTCGTGGTACAGTTTCAAATGGTCATGATTTTATAGAAAAAGCTATTAACCTTGGTGCAATTACCATTGTTTGCGATACATTTCCAGAAATAATTGTTGCTGGAGTTACCTATATTCAAGTAAAAGACACCAATGCTGCACTAGCATTTCTTGCAGCCAATTTTTATGGAAATCCATCGCAACATATAAAATTAGTTGGAATAACGGGTACCAATGGTAAAACTACAATTGCGTCATTATTATACCAATTATTTAAAAATGCGGGATATAAAGTTGGATTGCTTTCAACTGTAAAAATTTTAGTGGATGATATTGAATATAAAGCCACTCACACAACACCAGATTCGTTAACCATCAATTATTATTTGGCAGAAATGAATGCTCATGAAGTAGAGTTTTGTTTTATGGAAGTGAGTTCACATGGAATACATCAAAAAAGAACCGAAGGATTACACTTTGTTGGGGGTGTTTTTACCAATTTGTCTCATGATCATTTAGATTATCATCCAACTTTTGCAGAATACCGCGATGTGAAAAAATCATTTTTTGATCATTTACCCAATACTGCTTTTGCATTATCCAATGTGGATGATAAAAATGGATTGGTTATGCTACAAAATACTCCTGCCCGAAAATTGACTTATGCATTAAAAACCTACGCCGATTACAAAGCGCAAATCTTGGAAAATCAATTAAGCGGTCTATTGCTTAAGATAAATGAACAAGAAGTTTGGGTGCGTTTAATAGGAACGTTCAATGCCTATAATTTATTAGCAATTTACGGAACTGCAGTTGAATTGGGACTAGATAATTTTGAGGTTTTAAGATTGTTATCCGATTTGGAAAGTGTATCCGGACGTTTCCAGTTTATTGTTTCCAATGAGAAAATAACCGCTATTGTTGATTATGCGCATACACCAGATGCTTTGGAAAACGTGTTAAAAACAATCAATGACATTCGGACAAAAAACGAACAATTAATAACGGTTGTGGGTTGTGGCGGCGATAGAGACAAAACAAAAAGGCCCATAATGGCAAACATAGCTTCCGCTATGAGCGATAAAGTAATTATTACTTCGGATAATCCAAGAACTGAAAATCCGAAGGATATTATTGCACAAATGGAGGCAGGTGTAGAGCCTCAAAATTACAAAAAAACACTTTCCATTGAAGATAGAAAGCAAGCTATAAAAACAGCATGTCAATTGGCAAATGCCAATGATATTATTCTCATTGCAGGAAAAGGACATGAAACTTATCAAGAAATTAAAGGCGTTCGTCATGATTTTGATGATATGGAAATTGTAAAGGAAATATTGGAACAATTACACAAATAACAAGATAAAAACATAATCAACGATGCTATACTACTTATTTGAATATTTAGACAAAACCATGGATGTTCCAGGAACTGGAGTTTTTCAATATATCACGTTTCGTTCCGCTTTGGCACTAATCATGTCATTGATGATATCTACGATTTATGGTAAAAAAATTGTCACTTTTTTAAGAAATCAGCAAGTTGGCGAAACGGTTAGGGAACTTGGATTAGCTGGACAAAATCAAAAAGCCGGAACGCCAACAATGGGTGGATTAATCATAATTATAGCCACATTAATCCCTGTTTTGTTATTAACCAAATTGAATAATATTTACATTCTTCTTTTGATTATGACCACACTTTGGATGGGGACTATTGGTTTTATTGACGACTATATCAAAATTTTCAAAAAAGATAAAGAAGGGTTAAAAGGAATATTTAAAGTTATTGGTCAAGTTGGTCTTGGAGTAGTTGTAGGTTCCGTTTTGTATTTTAATCCGAATGTAACTATAAGAAATAATTTTCCAAAATCCGCAAATATAAATCAAACGGAAACGCTTATTACTCAAATACCAGTCGAAGAAAAATCAACGGTAACCACCATTCCATTTACTAAAAACAATGAATTGGATTATGCGGAATTTATTGCATGGACTGGCGATGGTTATGAAAACTGGGCTTGGTTGGTGTTTATACCAATCGTGATTTTCATTATCACTGCTGTATCAAATGGAGCCAATTTAACCGATGGAATTGACGGTTTGGCCGCGGGTACTTCCGCCATTTCAGTACTCGCACTCGGGATTTTCACCTTCGTTTCGGGAAATGTTATTTTGTCCAATTATTTAAACATTATGTACATTCCCAATTCAGGAGAAATGACCATTTTTATTGCTGCATTTGTGGGTGCTTTGATAGGATTTCTTTGGTACAATTCCTATCCGGCAACAGTTTTTATGGGAGATACAGGAAGTTTAACTATAGGTGGTATTATCGCCGTTTTAGCTATTTCTGTTCGTAAAGAAATGTTATTGCCTGTATTGTGTGCCATCTTTTTTGCAGAAAATTTATCTGTTATTATTCAAGTTGCCTATTTCAAATATACAAAGAGAAGATTTGGTGAAGGGCGAAGGGTTTTTCTGATGTCGCCTTTGCATCATCATTATCAAAAGAAAGGGTATCACGAAAGTAAAATTGTTACCCGTTTTTGGATTGTAGCAATTCTATTGGCGATAGTTTCTATTGTTACATTAAAATTGAGATAATGCAACGATTAGTAATACTGGGAGGAGGAGAAAGTGGCGTTGGAACTGCCATTTTAGGAAAGAAAAAAGGTTACGATGTTTTTGTGTCTGATTTGGGAGTCATAAAAGACAATTATAAAGAAGTTCTTAAAATTAACGGAATTGCATGGGAAGATGAAACCCATTCAGAAAATTTGATTTTGAACGCCGATGTGGTTATGAAAAGCCCCGGAATTCCTGACAAATCACCAATTGTGAAAAAATTAGTGGAAAAAGGAATTCCTGTTATTTCTGAAATTGAATTTGCAGCACCATTTACCAAGGCAATAACTATAGGTATAACTGGAAGCAACGGAAAGACAACCACAACAATGTTGACCTATCATTTGCTAAAATCAGCAGGATTGAATGTGGGATTAGGCGGAAATATAGGAAAAAGTTTTGCATGGCAAGTTGCCAATGAAAACTATGATTGCTATGTGTTGGAATTAAGCAGTTTTCAATTGGATGGAATAATAAATTACAAGCCACACATTGCCATTATTACCAATATAAGCCCAGATCATTTGGAGAGATATGATTACAAATATGAAAATTATATCAATTCAAAATTTAGAATAACAATGAATCAAACAAACGAGGATTTTTTGATTTATGATGATGCTGACGAAGCCATTTCAAACTGGTTACAAAACAATAAAACTAACGCCCAATTAATTCCTTTTTCACTAACAAAAAGCTTTGAAAAGGGAGCCTTTATAAAAAACAATACTATGGAAGTTAACATCAACCAAGAAGAATTTGAAATGAAAACTAGTGATATTTCATTGGAAGGAAAGCACAATATGAAAAATGCAATGGCCGCCACTTCGGTTGCGCAATTGATGAAAATCAGAAAGGAAACCATTCGAGAGAGTTTGTCCAATTTTCAAGGAGTAGAACATCGATTGGAAAAAGTTTTGAAAATTCAACATGTGCAATACATCAACGATAGTAAAGCGACCAATGTGAACGCAACTTTTTTCGCTTTGGATAGTATGACCGTGCCAACTGTTTGGATTGTTGGTGGTGTTGACAAAGGAAATGATTATAGCGAATTGATGTCATTGGTTCGTGAAAAAGTAAAAGCTATTATTTGTTTAGGTGTGGATAATAAAAAAATAATTGATGCTTTTGGAAACGTAGTTGACATTATGGTTGAAGTAGAAAGCATGAGCGATGCGGTAAAAACAGCACAACATTTAGTGGAAAAAGGAGATGCTGTTTTGCTTTCTCCAGCCTGCGCCAGTTTTGATTTATTTCAAAACTATGAAGACAGAGGAAATCAATTTAAATCAGCAGTAAGAAATTTGTAAAATTTAATATTAAAAATGAAAGAACTAATCACAAGCTTAAGGGGAGATAAAGTTATCTGGGCATTCGTTGCCTTGCTGGCTTTGTTTTCATTTATGCCTGTTTTTAGTGCCAGTAGCAATTTGGCATATATGCGAAACGGTTCTGGAAATGCCCTAACCTATTTGGTAAAACATGGTGCTCAAGTTTTTATTGTATTTTTTATAATTTATAAAGTTCATAAAGTTCCCTATCAATATTTCAGAACTATTTCTAGATTTCTTCTTCCTGTAGTTTGGGTTTTATTAATTTATACTTTGCTGAAAGGGACTGTAATCGATGGCGCTAACGCCAGTCGATGGATTCAAATTCCATTTATCGGAATTACATTCCAAACGTCAACATTAGCTTCTATTGTTTTATATGTTTTTGTAGCACGATATTTATCCAAAACTAGAGATACCCCCATAACATTTAAAAACTCCTTGTGGGAATTGTGGACTCCGGTTTTTATTACTCTATTGCTGATTTTCCCAGCCAATTTATCTACAGCAGCGTTGATTTTTGTCATGGTAATGATGTTGGTTTTTATTGGAAAATATCCGTTAAAATATATTGGAATAATTCTAGGAATGGGGATAATTGGACTCGCCTTTTTTATTTTAGTCGTAAAAGCTTTTCCTGATGCTTTCCCAAATCGTGTGGATACTTGGATGAATAGAATTGACAATTTCACGAGTGATAAACCAGACGAAGATGTGTATCAAATTGAAAAAGCAAAAATTGCCATCGCGTCAGGAGGATTTGAAGGGCTTGGGCCAGGGAAAAGTGTTCAGAAAAACTTTTTACCTCAATCTTCTTCCGATTTTATTTACGCCATAATTGTAGAAGAATATGGCCTTGTTGGAGGTTTAGCCGTATTATTTTTGTATTTATTATTGTTGTTGCGTTTTGTAGTTGCCTCACACAAAGCCAATACACTTTTTGGAAAATTAGTAGTCGTTGGACTCGGGTTTCCAATAATTTTTCAAGCCATGACCAATATGGCTGTTGCTGTGGAATTGTTGCCAGTTACGGGACAAACTTTGCCTTTAATCAGTTCTGGAGGAAGTTCCATTTGGATGACCTGTATTGCATTGGGAATTATATTGAGTGTAACCAAAAAAGAAGAAGAAATTGCTCTAGAGACTGCCGAAAAACAAAAAAGAGAGGATGTTTTGAAACGTTTAATAGACAAACAATTGGAAGAAGACGAACTTGAAGTAATAGAAGATTATTCCATTCAAGATGTTGGTCATCCAATGAAGGCAATTTTGAATAAAAGATAAGGATAATGAAAGCATTAAAATTCATATTAAGTGGTGGCGGAACAGGTGGGCATATCTACCCAGCGATTGCTATTGCCGATGAATTAAAAGCTCGTTTCCCCGATGCGGAGTTTCTTTTTGTGGGTGCCAAAGATAAAATGGAAATGCAAAAAGTGCCCCAAGCGGGTTATAAAATTGAAGGCCTTTGGATTGCGGGCTTGCAACGGAAATTGACATTGCAAAACATGATGTTTCCATTCAAGCTGATGAATAGTTTGTGGAAATCAAGAAAAATAATTAGAAAATTTCAACCCGATGTAGTGATTGGAACAGGAGGTTTTGCCAGCGGTCCGTTATTACAAGCTGCGAATAGTTTTAATATTCCAACGGTGATTCAGGAGCAAAATTCCTATCCAGGAATAACAAATAAATTATTGAGTAAAAAAGCCAATAAAATATGTGTTGCTTATGAAAACTTAGAGCGTTTTTTTCCTGAAGAAAAAATTGTTTTTACTGGTAATCCAGTGCGGCAGGATTTATTGGAAATCAATAGCAAACGTGCTGAAGCCATCGCTTATTTCAATTTGGATGTAGCAAAAAAAACACTTTTGGTTTTGGGAGGAAGTCTCGGAGCAAGAAGAGTAAACCAATTAATAGAAAAAGAATTACAATCGATTATTGCGCAAGGCATTCAGCTTATTTGGCAATGCGGGAAATTATATTTTGAAGATTACAAACATTATTCCGATGAGGGAAAGGTGCAAGTAGTAGCCTTTATTGATAGAATGGATTTGGTTTATGCCGCATCCGATTTTGTGATTTCAAGAGCTGGTGCTTCTTCGGTTTCCGAATTGTGTTTGGTTGGAAAACCGACCATTTTTATTCCGTCACCTAATGTAGCCGAAGATCATCAAACCAAAAATGCCAAAGCCATTGTAGATAAAAACGGCGCCATTCTTTTAAGAGAAAGTGAACTGGACGAAAAATTCGAAAGTGTTTTCACGGATTTGATTTCAAATGAAAATTTGCAAAACCAATTAAGTGAAAACATCAAGAAGTTAGCTAAGCCCAATGCGACAAAAGATATTGTTGAAGAAATAATTAAGTTACTATAATAAGTGAATCTAAACCAAATACATAACGTCTATTTCATTGGCATCGGAGGCATCGGAATGAGTGCTTTGGCGCGTTATTTCCAAAACATTGGCAAAAATGTTTCGGGTTATGACAAAACGCCAACGACTTTAACCGATGAGTTGATTGCGTGCGGAATGAATATTCACTTTGAAGACAATATTGGTTTAATTCCAGAAGAATATTATGTAGAAAACACGTTGGTAATTATAACTCCTGCGGTTCCTATTTCCCATTCGGAGTGGAATTATTTTATCGAAAGAGAGTATATTGTAAAAAAACGCGCCGAAGTATTGGGTTTAATCACCAAAGACACTTTTTGTTTCGCCGTTGCAGGAACGCACGGAAAAACGACTACATCCAGTATACTAGGACATATTCTTTATGAAAGTGGCGTCGATGTGACTGCTTTCCTTGGAGGAATTGTTGAAAATTACAATTCCAATCTAATTGGAAATGGAAAAACAGTAACGGTGGTTGAAGCCGATGAATTTGATCGTTCGTTTTTGCATTTGCATCCCAATATTGCCTGCATAACGTCGATGGATGCCGATCATTTGGATATTTATGGCGACAGCGCTGCCATTGAAGCAACGTTTAGAGAATTTGCAGATAAAGTAGAAGATAAAACCAAGATGTTTGTTCCAAAAGGTTTGCCGCTTGAAGGCTTAACTACTGGAATAAATGAGGAAGCTACTTATAAAGCTCAAAATATTAGAATAGAAAATGGCTATTATGTTTTTGATGTGCAAACGCCAACAGAAATCATAAAAGACATCCAATTTGGATTGCCAGGCCGACACAATTTAATGAATGCCTTGATGGCTTTAGCAATGGCTAAAACGTATGGTTCCCCAACCGAGTCCATTGCTAAAGCCTTGGCTTCATTTAAAGGAGTGCAACGCCGCTTTTCCTATCAAATTAAAACAAAAGATTTAGTTTATATAGATGATTATGCACATCATCCCACCGAAATAAATGCCGTGCATCAAGCGGTTTCGGAATTGTATCCAAATCAAAAAGTACTGGCGATTTTTCAACCACATTTATTTAGTAGAACCAAAGATTTTGCCGATGATTTTGCTAAAAGTTTATCACAATTTGATGAGATTATTTTACTGGATATTTACCCTGCAAGGGAATTACAAATGGAAGGAATTACCTCAAGTTGGTTGTTGTCAAAAATTAAAAATAACAACAAAAAATTAGTTTCAAAAAATGATTTAATTCCTACTATTTTAGAAAGTGACGCTAAAATAATTATAACAATTGGTGCAGGAGATATAGGAGAGTTAGTTTCAAAAATTAAAATTGCTTTATCATGAAATTTTTAAATTGGATAAATATCAGATTAGTACTCATGCTCGCATTAGTAATCTTTCTGTATTCCTTCACTTCAGCTAAAAATGCACAGCGAAAAATAAAGAAATCGGAAGTGATTTTTCTTGGAAATGACAACCTTTTTGTGAAGCAAGAAATGGTTAATAAATTGTTAATAGAAAAAAATAAAGACCTAAAAACTATTACAAAAGAAGATTTAGATTTGAACAAACTAGAGAAGTCAATTTGTAAGCACAAAATGATACAACATGCAGATGTGTTTGTCAGTGTTGATGGGGTTTTAAAAGCGGTGGTGAAACAAAAAACACCAATAGGAAGAGTGTTTGATGAATTGGGTTCTTTTTATATTGATTATGAGGGAAATAAGATGCCTTTGTCAGACAATTTTACAGCAAGAGTGCCGCTTGTTTCGGGAGGAATAAATAATGAAAATATAAAAAAAGTATCCGAAGTTTTGAGGGTAATTTATAATGATGAATTTTTGAAAGAAAATATCATCGGTGCTCAAGTTTTGCCAAACGGAAGCATCTATTTGGCTAACAGAAATTATAGTTATCAACTAATTTTTGGAAGAGCTATAAATATTGAACAAAAATTTAAGAATTATAAAGCCTTTTTTCAAAAAGCAGTTTTAGATAGTTCTTTAACAAAATACAAAATAGTAAATCTGAAGTTTACGCAACAAGTAGTGTGCACTAAATAATAGATTATGGAAAACGATAATATCGCTGTAGGTCTTGACATTGGAACAACGAAAATCGTTGCGATGATTGGCAAGAAAAATGAATATGGAAAGCTAGAAATTTTGGGAGTTGGAAAATCCAAAAGTCTTGGCGTTGCCAGAGGTGTTGTAAATAATATTACACAAACCATTCAGTCTATTCAGCAGGCAGTACTTGAAGCAGAAAATAATTCAGGTTATAAAATAAACGATGTTGTTGTTGGAATTGCCGGGCAACACATTAGAAGCATTCAACATACGGATTATGTGATTAGAAGCAATCCCGAAGAAGTGATTAGCGGGAAAGACATTCAATTGCTAATTGACCAAGTAAACAAATTGGCCATGTTGCCGGGAGAAGAAATTATTCACGTTTTGCCACAAGAATTTAAAATTGATGGGCAATCCGAAATAAAAGAACCAATCGGAATGTATGGCGGACGATTGGAAGCTAGTTTTCACGTGGTTGTGGGACAAGCATCTTCTATCCGAAATGTGGGAAGATGTATTCAAAGTTCTGGAATTGAATTATCCGGATTAACATTAGAGCCATTGGCTTCGGCTGATGCGGTTTTAAGTCAGGAGGAAAAAGAAGCGGGTGTTGCTTTAATTGATATTGGTGGAGGAACAACCGATTTGGCTATTTTCAAAGATGGCATTATTCGTCACACAGCGGTTGTCCCATTTGGAGGAAATGTAATTACAGACGACATTAAGGAAGGTTGTTCTATCATTGAAAAACAAGCGGAATTATTAAAAACAAAATTTGGTTCGGCTTGGCCTGGTGAAAATAAAGACAACGAAATTGTGTCTATTCCAGGATTACGCGGAAGAGATCCAAAAGAAATTTCTTTGAAGAATTTATCTAAAATAATTCATGCACGTGTTGTTGAAATTGTTGAGCAAGTTTTTACAGAAATTAAAGCATACGGACACGAAGATCCACGTAAAAAATTAATTGCTGGGATTGTGCTTACAGGTGGTGGTTCGCAATTGAAACACATCAAGCAATTGGTTGAATATATCACGGGAATGGACACAAGAATTGGCTATCCAAACGAACATTTGGCGGGCAATTCAAACGAAGAAATTTCAAGTCCCTTGTATGCCACAGCCGTTGGATTGGTAATGAACAGTATTGCCAACAGCACCCAAAGTGCCTACAAAATTGAATTAAAAGAAGTTAGTTCCATTCCAAAACAACAAGAGTTTCAAAAAGTTGTCGAAGAAAAAGAAGCAGTTTCAAATGTTGTGGTAGAAGAAGCAGTTGAAGAAGAGGAAGAAACCACCGAAAAAAGAATAAGAAGGTCGTTTTTCGACAAATATGTCGATAAAATTAAAGACTTTTTAGATAACGCAGAATAAAAGTGTTCATTCAAAACACAAACTAAACAAACGATAAGCATTAAAACCAAAATAGTATGATAAGCAACTCAGAATTTGGAAACATCTCATTTGATTTACCAAAAAACCAATCAAATGTTATAAAAGTAATCGGTGTTGGCGGTGGTGGAAGTAATGCCATTAACCACATGTTCAAACAGGGAATAAAAGGAGTGGATTTTGTGGTTTGTAACACAGACTCACAAGCACTTGAAAATAGCTCAGTACCCAACAAAATTCAATTAGGCGTTAGCTTGACGGAAGGACTTGGAGCTGGAGCAAATCCTGATGTTGGACAACAATCAGCTCTAGAAAGCATTGCTGATATTGAAAAAATGTTGGATAGCAACACCAAAATGGTTTTCATCACGGCTGGAATGGGTGGTGGAACTGGAACAGGTGCGGCACCAGTTATTGCTCAATTAGCCAAAGAAAGAGATATCCTTACCGTTGGTATCGTAACTATTCCTTTCCAGTTTGAAGGGAAAGTGCGTCAGGATCAAGCGTTGTTGGGTGTTGAAAAGTTGCGAAAACAAGTGGATTCTCTAATTGTAATCAACAATAATAAACTGAGAGAAGTTTACGGAAATCTTGGCTTTAAAGCTGGATTTTCAAAAGCGGATGAAGTTTTAGCAACAGCCTCCCGAGGAATTGCTGAAGTAATTACGCATCACTATACTCAGAATATAGATTTAAAAGACGCCAAAACAGTTTTGGAAAATAGTGGAAGAGCCATTATGGGTTCGGCTTCAGCTTCAGGTGAAAACAGAGCCAAAGAGGCAATTGTTTCGGCTTTGGATTCTCCATTGTTAAATGATAATAAAATTTCGGGTGCCAAAAACGTATTGTTGCTTATCGTTTCTGGAACTAATGAAATTACAATTGACGAAATAGGAGAAATAAACGACCATATTCAAACTGAAGCGGGTCACAATGCCAATATAATTATGGGTGTTGGTGAAGATGACACTTTGGGAGATGCAATAGCGGTAACCATTATTGCAACAGGTTTTAATGTGGAACAACAAAATAGTATAGTTAATGCAGAACCAAAGAAAATTATTCACGCTTTAGAGGATGATCAAAAATTGGTTCGCGATTTAATGCAAAAACCAGTTGAAGCATACCAACCAATAACGGAAACTTCAAAAACGGAAAAAGAGGAAAAAATAATTTTCGAATTAATTGAAGATGAATTAGAAATCTCTAATGTTGCTACTATCAATGACAATGAACTGATTGCAATGAACCAGTTTATTAAAAATTTGGATGTTACTTTTGAAATCGTTTCTCCAATAAAAGATATTGATTACAAATTTACCACACCTGAAGTAGCTGCAATACAAGTGCTAGAAGCAGAAACAATTGTTGCTGAAGAAGAGCAAATCACGTTTTCTTTCGATATGCCAATTGCAATAACTGAAGAAGTAGATGAGAATAGAATTGTTTTCGATTTATCGGATACAACACTTGATATAGAAGTGAACGAGGTAGTTCAATTTGTTCCAATGACAGAATTGAATGAAGAAGGCGTTATCAAATATTCATTGGAAGAATACATGGAAGTTGAAAATGACTTGTTAAACTCTAAGCCCGTTGCACAAGTTGTTGAAGAACCAATTTCTGAGGAATTGAAAATAACTTTAAAACAAGTTGAGCCTTCAAAACCAATCAATTTTTCAAGCTCATTTGAAGATGTTTCACCAATTGAAATGACCATTGAAGAAACATTAAAATTCAGAGCAGAAGATAGAAGACAAAAAATGAAAGAGTTCAATTATAAGTTTCACAACAATCCTTCAAAAATTGAAGAATTGGAAAAAGAACCAGCTTATAAAAGATCGGGGGCAGATATTTCAAATAATGCTCAATCCAACAAAACTAACTCAAGATTGTCTTTAGGAACAGATAGCAATGACGATTTGCAATTGCGTTCTAACAATTCATTCTTACACGATAATGTAGATTAATAATAAACTTAACCAAAGTGCATTGAGCCCGAAAATTTCATTGAGATTTTCGGGTTATTTTTTTACCTTTGCACCTTAAAATTAATTCCAAAACAAAAACGACAATGAGTTTATCAATATTAATCATGGATGAAATAAAAACTGCCATGAGAGCCAAAGATACTGTTGCCCTTGAAGCGCTTCGCGCTATCAAATCGGAAATTCTTTTAGCACAAACATCCTCGGGAGCAAAAGAAGAAATAACAGCAGATGACGAGATTAAATTGCTTCAAAAATTGGTAAAAACAAGAAAAGACAGTGCTAAAATCTTCGCCGAGCAAAACCGGATGGATTTAGCGGAGCCTGAACTCGCTCAAATTGCTGTCATTGAAAAGTTCTTACCGGCACAATTAAGTGAAGCAGAGGTAGAAGCGGTGATTGCAAAAATTATTGTTGAAACTGGAGCTTCAGGAATTGCTTCTATGGGAAAAGTTATGGGATTAGCCGCTGCTCAACTTGGAGGAACTGCAGAAGGCAAAACGATTTCTACTATTGTGAAAAAACTTTTAGTGTAAAGAAATATTAGATATTAAATTTTAAATATCTAATATTTGAAATTTAATATTTTAAAATTAAAACTGGCTTCGTAGTTCAACTGGATAGAATTTCAGATTTCGGCTCTGAAGGTTGCAGGTTCGAACCCTGCCGAGGTCACAAAAAAAGCTCAAGATTATTGAGCTTTTTTATTTTGTGTTAATTTTCAAAACGAAACTTTGTCAGTAAAGACGAAGTCAACCCTGCTAAAGTTTATATACTAGTCATTTTCTTCAAATCGGCAATGGTTTGAGTTGGATTTGTAGCTTTGAAAACATAATTTCCAGCTACCAATACATCGGCACCAGCTTTAACCAATTGAACCGCATTTTTATTGGTTACGCCACCGTCAATTTCTATAATTGTTGCAGCATTTTTTGAGGTGATTAGTTTTTTAAGTTTTTCAATTTTAGAATAGGTATTTTCAATAAAAGATTGACCACCAAAACCGGGATTAACACTCATGATACAAACCATATCAATATCGTTGATAACGTCCTCTAACAGGTCAACATTAGTATGTGGATTCAGCACAACTCCAGCTTTCATTCCTTCCGCTTTGATGGCCTGTAACGTTCTGTGAAGATGTGTGCAGGCTTCGTAATGAACAGAAAGGACATTAGCGCCTAAATCAGCGAAAGTCTTGATATATCTATCAGGATCAACAATCATTAAATGAACGTCGATGGTTTTTTTGGCATGTTTGGTAATCGCCTCCAAAACGGGCATTCCAAAAGAAATATTGGGAACAAAAACGCCGTCCATAATATCGATGTGAAACCAATCGGCTTGTGAGTTATTAATCATTTCGATGTCACGTTGCAAATTGGCAAAATCGGCAGCTAAAACAGAAGGTGCAATAATGGTATTTTTCATTTGTAGTTTGTAGTTATGTAGTGTTGTTTTGCAAAGATAATTATAAAAAATAAAACTCCGGTAATCAGCCGGAGTTTCAATCATCAATCAAAAAACGAACAGTTAATCAGACTGTTCATACTCTTATGTCTCCCTGAGTTTTTCCAAAGGGCTAACCTAAATAGGTTTTTAATATTTTACTTCTGGAAGTATGTTTTAATCTGCGGATTGCTTTTTCTTTAATTTGACGTACTCTTTCACGAGTTAAGTCAAAAGTCTCTCCAATTTCTTCTAAGGTCATTGGATGTTGGTCGCCTAAACCAAAATACAAACGAACTACGTCTGCTTCTCTGGGTGTTAAGGTTTCTAAAGAACGTTCAATTTCGGTACGCAATGATTCGTGAATCAATTCTCTATCTGGATTTGGAGATTCCCCTGAACGCAAAACGTCATATAGGTTTGAATCTTCTCCTTCCACAAGTGGCGCATCCATTGACAAGTGACGGCCAGAGTTTTTCATACTTTCTCTAACATCATTCACAGTCATATCCAACTCTTTGGCAATTTCCTCAGCTGTTGGAGGTCTTTCGTTAGATTGCTCCAACAAGGCATACATTTTATTGATTTTATTGATAGAACCAATTTTATTCAACGGCAAACGAACGATACGAGATTGCTCTGCTAATGCCTGAAGAATAGATTGACGAATCCACCAAACGGCATAGGAAATGAATTTGAAACCACGCGTTTCATCAAAACGTTGCGCCGCTTTTATTAAACCTAGATTTCCTTCATTGATTAAATCGGGAAGGGTTAATCCTTGGTTTTGGTATTGTTTTGCAACAGAAACCACGAAACGCAAATTGGCTTTCGTTAATTTTTCTAATGCTTTCTGGTCGCCGGCTTTAATTTTCTGAGCTAATTCTACTTCTTCGTCAGCTGTAATCAAATCAACTTTTCCGATTTCTTGTAGATATTTGTCTAGGGATGCAGTTTCACGATTGGTTACCTGCTTGGTAATTTTAAGTTGTCTCATGTAAGTTTTCCTTAAAAATTTAAGTGTTCAGTTTGTTGTACGTTTTAAAGTTATAAAAAGTTACAATTTTATAAAAATAAAAAAACAAACCCCAATTCATTGATTTGAATTGGGGTTTGTTATAAAGCATAAAATAACTTATTCCGCTTTTGGAGTAATTTTATTTTCTTCTCTCGGAGGACGTTGTAAAAGTGCTTTTCTTGACACTTTTTCCTTTCTCGTTTTTGGATCTAAACCTAAGTATTTCACTTGGAAAACATCTCCCATTTTTACTACATCAGAAACATTTTCAGTTCTTTCCCAAGCTAATTCCGAAACGTGAAGTAACACTTCATTTCCTGGTGCATCTGTATATTCTACAACGGCACCAAAATCAAGCATCTTAATAACTTTCACTTCATAGGCTTCGCCCATTTGTGGTTTGAAAATGATAGAGTCAATTTTAGCTAAAACGGCTGCAATTCCATCAGGATTAGTACCAAGAATTTCAACAACACCTTGCTCATCCACTTCATTAATTACGATTGTACAACCCGTAGCTTTTTGTAATTCTTGAATTACTTTTCCGCCAGGTCCAATCAACGCACCAATAAAGTTGCCAGGAATAGTTCTCATGATAATTTTTGGAGCATATACTTTAACATCAGTTTTTGGTTGAGCCAATACTTCCGTTAATTTTCCAAGAATATGCAAACGTCCATCACGAGCTTGAGCCAAGGCTTGCTCCATGATTTCATATTTCAATCCGTCAATTTTGATGTCCATTTGACATGCTGTAATTCCTTCGGAAGTTCCCGTTACCTTGAAATCCATATCTCCTAAATGATCTTCATCACCAAGAATATCAGACAAAACAGCAAAACGATCACCATCAGTAATCAATCCCATTGCAATTCCAGAAACAGGACGGATCATTTGAATTCCAGCATCCATTAACGATAATGTTCCTGCACAAACAGTAGCCATTGAAGATGAACCGTTAGATTCCAATACTTCAGAAACAATACGAATGGTATAAGGGCAATCAGCAGGAATCATATTTTTCAATGCTCTTTGCGCCAAGTTTCCGTGACCCACTTCTCTTCTTGAAGTTCCTCTCAAAGGACGCGCTTCTCCTGTTGAAAATGGAGGGAAATTATAGTGTAAATAGAATTTTTCTTCTCCTTGTTCTGAAGGCGAATCAATTTGGTTAGCCTCTCTAGAAGTTCCTAAAGTAGCTGTAGCCAATGCTTGTGTTTCTCCACGTGTAAACAATGCCGAACCGTGAACGGATGGTAAGTAATCTACTTCACACCAAATTGGTCTGATTTCGGTAGTTTTTCTTCCGTCCAAACGAGTTCCTAAATCTAACGTTACATTACGAACTGCTTCTTTATTGGTTTTGTAGAAATATTTAGAAACTAAATCACCGTTTTCTGCCAATTCTTCTTCTGTAAACAAAGCTTTTACTTCTTCTTTTACAGCATCAAATGCAGCTGAACGTTCGTGTTTAGCTGAACCTTTACTTGCAATAGCGTAAATTTTATCATAAGCCGCTGCTTTTACTTTAGCGTAAATAGCATCATCTGTTCTTTCAGTTTCGTAGGTACGAACTACTTTTTTTCCAAATGCTGTTGCCAATCTTTCTTGTGCAGCGATTTGAACTTTAATATGCTCATGAGCAAATTTGATAGCTTCAACCATTTCTGCTTCCGAAATCTCTTTCATTTCTCCTTCTACCATGGCGATAGAATCAGTAGAAGCACCAATCATCATGTCAATATCTGACAATTCTAATTGTGCACGAGATGGATTGATGATGAATTTTCCATCAATTCTTCCAACTCTAGCTTCTGAAATTAATGTTTCAAAAGGAATGTCAGACAATGCAAGTGCTGCCGAAGCGGCCAAACCTGCTAATGCGTCTGGCATAACATCATCATCATGAGACATTAATTGGATCATTACTTGAATTTCAGCGTGATAATCACTTGGGAAAAGAGGACGCAATACACGGTCAACTAATCTCATGGTTAGCACTTCGTTGTCGCTTGGGCGTGCTTCTCTTTTGAAGAAACCTCCAGGGAAACGTCCTGCTGCTGCAAATTTTTCACGATAATCTACCGTTAATGGTAAAAAATCAATACCTGGACTTGCTTTTCTTGCGGATACTACTGTCCCTAAAATAACAGTTTTTCCAATTCTAACTACTACAGAACCGTCAGCTTGTTTGGCTAAACGTCCTGTCTCGATTGTGATGCTTCTTCCATCACCTAAATCGATTTTTTCTACAAATAATTGTGGAATCATAATTTTTCCTTTTTTAATTTTACATTGGTTTTTCCGCCTGTCGACAGAATAGTTGTGTTGTTGTAGTTGTTGTATTCCAATGAAAAACCAAACTTTTTTATAAAACGTATATAAACAAAAAGAGGCGCGCAAGCACCTCTTTAAGATATGTATTATTTTCTAATACCTAATTCTTTGATAATCTCACGATATCTGTTAATTTCTTTTTTCTTCAAGTAATCAAGAAGGCTTCTTCTTTTTCCTACCAAAAGCACTAACGAACGCTCTGTGTTGTAATCATGACGATTTTTTTTCAAATGCTCTGTTAAGTGTGAAATTCTAAATGTAAACAATGCAATCTGGCATTCAGATTTTCCAGTGTTTGTTTTTTCTCCGTGTTTAGCGAAGATTTCTTCTTTAACTTCTTTAGTTAAGTACATGCCAATATTATTTTAAATGATTATTATGTATTGAATTAAGATTTTCCCAATTCGTGTGCAAAGGTAAAAATAATTACGAATTACGAATTATGAATTATGAATTATTTTAAAAATAATTTTGCAACTTCCTCATTTACAAATTCTAAAAAGCGTTCATCTGCTTCTGAAAAAGGATTTAGCACATGACTGTCAATGTCTATTTGTCCAATATTTTTGCCATTTACAAAAAGAGGCACCACAATTTCGGACTTCACGGTAAAACTACAAGCAATATAATTGTCTTGTGCAGCGACATCGGGAACCACAAAATTTTCATTGGAAACAGCCACTTGTCCACAAATTCCTTTCCCAAAAGGGATTACTGTGTGATCCGTTTCAGCTCCAACATAGGGACCCAAATGTAATGTTTGATTTTCGTGATTGGCAAAATAAAAACCAACCCAATTATAATAGAAAACATTGTCTTGTAATAGTTGACACAAATGTTTTAACTTTTCCTCTCTTGATGCATTTCCTTGTGAGAGTGCGTCCTTTACTTTTGGTTTTAAACTGTCAAAATTCATGTTTTTTATTTTTTATGCAAAAGTAGCCATTGAACCTTTTTTATTTTATATAAATTTGTTAAAAATTTATTTTGGGGAATTATATTGTTCAGTACAAACCTTTTTTGCTTTTTTTAGGAAAATTTTTCTTGAGTTATTTGCTTTTGACTTTTGTTTATGAAACCTATCTCAATCAATTTGACAGTAAACAAATGGAAGTTGACGCCATTACTACGAGTGTTGCTCATCAATCGGCAACTGTTTTATCTTGGTTCGATTCACAATCTTACACTGCTATAAATTTACGAGAACCCAGCGTGAAATTATTTTATAAAAACAAATACGTTTCCAGAATAATAGAAGGTTGTAATGCGGTGAGTGTTATTATTTTATTTATTGCTTTTGTGGTTGCTTTTTCGGGAAAACTAAAAAACACCTTTGTTTTTATAATTCTTGGTACTGTTTTAATTTACGTGTTGAATATTTTTAGAATTGTAATTTTATGTATGGCCATGTTTCACTTTCCGGAATATCAGAGTTTTTTACATGGTGTTGTTTTTCCATTGTTTATCTATGGAGTTGTTTTTATTTTATGGATTATTTGGGTAAATAAATATTCGTTTTATGCTACAAAAACTGTTGCAAAATAAAGCCAAAATAGGCTGGTCTCTTTTTCTGATTCTGCTTTTAGTATTGATAAGGGTTTTTGAAGACACGCTATTTTACGATCCGTTTTTAAATTATTTTAAAAGTGAATATGCAAATTTGCCTTTGCCAAGAATAAATATTTTTAAATTATTTTTTGGTTTGGGTTTCCGATTCTATTTAAATTCTGTGATTTCGTTGTTGCTGTTATATGTAACTTTTAAAGATACTCAAATCGTAAAGTTCTCCATGTTGCTGTATATGATTTTGGGTTCCGTACTCATGATTAGTTTTCTTTTTGTCTTGAATTTTTTTGGCGAAGAAAGCAAAATGACATTATTCTACATCAGAAGATTTATAATTCAACCCATCTTTATTATCCTTTTTATCCCCGCTTTTTATTATCAAAAAATGAATAAATAGTCATATTTTCGTATCTTTACTACAATTATTTTTGATGTAATTTCAAGATGAAAGTAGTAAAATTTTCAGGGGATGTGGTTGATTATAATCCCAGCAAGTTAAAACAAACATTGCTAAAATCAGGTGCAAGCGAACTAATGGTTAACAATGTTCTGCATACTATTGAAAAAGAAATCTACGACGGAATCCCAACAAAGCAGATATATAAAATGGCTTTTAGCCTTTTAAAAAAGATTTCAAATTCTCATGCTGCTAGATATAATTTAAGAGCAGCATTGCAACTTCTAGGGCCGGCCGGTTTTTTCTTTGAAAAATACATTGCAAGATTATTTGAAGCCGACGATTACCAAACCAAAACAAATCTAATTTTACAAGGAAAATGTGTTTCTCATGAAATTGATGTTGCTTTAAAAAAAGACGATATAATTTCAATGGTCGAATGCAAATTTCATGGAGGAAGAGATGCCAATTCAGATGTAAAAGTTCCCTTGTATATATTATCTCGTTTTAATGATTTAAAAGATAAAAAGCACCCGATTTTTTCGAATAGAGACGAAATTTCAAAATGTTGGATTGTAACTAATAATAGATTTACAACCGATGCCGTTGGCTTTGCTATTTGTTCGGGCATGAGTTTGTTAAGTTGGGATTATCCATTAAATAATAATATTAGAACCAAAATTGATGCTAAGCATCTCTATCCAATCACTTGTTTAACTACTTTGTCCATTGCCGAAAAAGACAAATTATTAATATTAAATGTAATTTTAGTAAAGGAATTACTCAACAATTCGGAATGTTTAGAAAAAATTGAGTTGAGTCCCAACAGAATAAAAAACGTTTTAAAAGAAGCTTCAGAGTTGTGTAAATACATATAGAAATCATGAAAATAAAATTTCTTGGTGGCGTAGGAACCGTTACAGGTTCCAAGACTTTAATTGAAAGTAATGGCACTCGAATTTTGATTGACTGCGGACAGTTTCAAGGCATAAAACCCTTGCGAGAGCTTAATTGGGAGCCTTTGCCTATTTTGCCTTCTACAATAGATTTTGTACTGTTAACCCACGGTCATTTGGATCATTGCGGTTGGTTGCCACGATTGGTAAATCAAGGGTTTAAAGGAAAAATTTATTGTACTAGCCCAACTAAGGATGTGGCTAAGTTAATACTTCTGGATAGTGCCAAAATTCAAGAAGAAGAAGCAAAAAAAGCCAATGAAGAACATTATTCAAAACATGAAATGGCTGAGCCACTTTATACTGTTGAACAAGCTGAAGAAGTTTTGCCGCTTTTTAGAGTAATCAAACCCAATGAGGAAGTTTTTTTGGATGCCGAAATCTTTGCGGTTTATTCCAATGCTGGGCATATCATTGGCGCTTGTACTATTGCCCTAACACTTGAAAATAAAACACTTGTTTTTTCAGGAGATATTGGAAGAGATAATGATGTATTAATGTTCCCTCCAACAAAACCTAAAAAAGCAGATTATGTTTTTCTAGAAAGCACTTATGGAAATCGGATTCATCCCAATACCGATACAAAATTAGAACTTGAAACATATATTAACAATGCCGTTGATAATGGAGGAACGATTATCATTCCAAGTTTTGCTGTAGAACGTGCTCAAAGTATTATGTATTTGATTTGGCAGCTTAAATTAGAAGATAAAATTCCCAATATTCCCTATATTATTGATACGCCTATGGGCATAAGCGTTCTGGATATTTTTAGGAATAACAGAAAATGGCATAAATTATCCGAAGAGGATTGTGTTGCTATGTGCAAAATGTTTACTATGATTTCCGATTATAAGGAAACCATTGAAGCCATTTATAATAAACAGTCCAAAGTGGTCATAGCTGCAAGCGGAATGATTACGGGAGGAAGAGTTTTGAGTTATTTAGAGCGATACATCGGTTTGCCCGAAACAACCCTAATCATTGTTGGCTATCAGGCGGAAGGAACAAGAGGTAGAAAATTATTGGAAGGAGCAACAGAAATCAAAATACATGGAAAATATTATGAAGTCAAAGCAAATATTCTGGAAATAGAAGGATTGTCAGCGCATGGAGATCAAAAGGATTTGCTAAATTGGCTTTCCGAATTAGAGGCAAAACCCCAAAAAATATTTTTGGTGCATGGTGAGAATCAGCCTGCGGATGAATTACGAATTAAAATTCAGGAAAAGTATGATTTTGATTGTGAAGTCCCCTTATTGGGACAAGAATTTGAACTATAAAGTTTTAACAGGATTTTTTGAATTAAAATTTAATTAAAAGAATAACTTTGCATATGCAAGTCAAAAAGCAAATAAGTTTATTTCTAGCGTTTTTCCTGATGGTTTCCAATTTGGGGATGGCTTTTAATGTGCATTATTGCAATGATAAAATAGCTTCGGTAACTTTAAATTTGCCTTCAAGTTCTCAAGAAAAAGAGGAAGATTGTTGTGGTGTAATGGAAAAAAAATCCAAATGTTGCCATAATAAGATTGTTAAATCCAATGACAAATCAGATCAATTATTAGTCAAGTCATTTTCTTTTGCCCCTGAGTATTCATTTGTAATTAATGAATGGAAACCTATTATTTTTGTTTCGACTACTCAAGTCAAAAAAGCTAGAATAATTTCATATTCTTGCAATGCTAATGCGCCGCCATTATATCTTTTGTACAGCCAATATACCTTCTACTTCTGATTTTAATATTCGATAAAATTTCTCTTTTTACGAATATTAAAATTTAAAAAAATGAAAAAATTCACAATATTATTAATGTTGTTGTTATCTGTCATTGCTTTCTCGCAAGAAAAACAAGAAAAATTAAAGGAAGTTAAGGTATTCATAACAAAAAAAGGGATACAAAAATCCCTAACAAAAACGGCAAACACCCAAGTTGTTACTAGTAAAGAATTACTTAAAGCGGCTTGTTGTAACTTAGCCGAAAGCTTTGAAACCAATCCGTCCATAGATGTTAATTTTTCCGATGCTTTGACGGGAACAAAGCAGATAAAAATGTTGGGTTTAACAAGTCCGTATTTGATGATTACTGAAGAAAATATCCCTTCAGTACGTGGCGCTTCTCAAGCCTATGGATTGTCATTTACACCGGGTACTTGGGTCGAAAGCATACAAATCACAAAAGGAGCTGGAAGTGTTGTTAATGGATATGAGAGTATCACGGGTCAAATAAATACTGAGTTGATTAAACCCATGAAAGACATTCCGTTTTTTCTAAATGCTTATGGCTCAACGGACAGTCGCTTTGAGCTTAACACCCATTTTAACAAACAAGTTTCTGATAAATGGGCAACAAGTTTCTTCGTTCATGGAAACACTAGGGTTGTTAAGAATGACATGAATAATGATGGTTTTCTTGACAATCCTTTGGGAAAACAATTCAATATTACTAATCGGTGGCAGTATGCAAATCCGGAATCTGGTTGGGTTTCTTTCATCAATTTAAAATACATGAATGATAAAAAACAAACCGGAGAACTTGAGTTTACTCCTGATAGAGATAAACTAACTACTAATTTTTGGGGTTCAGAAATTAATACGGAAAGATTTGACTTTACTTCCAAAATGGGTTACATTTTTAAAGATATGCCTTTTCAGAGTATTGGTTTTCAAAACGCTTTTAGCAATCACAACCAGCAGTCTTATTTTGGACTAAACCAATATGACATTAAGCAACAGAGTTATTATTCCAACCTAATTTTCAATTCGATCATTGATAATACCATGCATAAATTTGCTACAGGTTTGAATTTTACTTATGATAAATACGATGAATTTGTCAATCTAGCGGATGTGAGTAGAATTGATAATTCGGTAGGCGCTTTTTTTGAATATACTTATGACAACAATGATAAATTCAGTTTGATAGCTGGTGGAAGATTGGATTGCCACAATAGGTTAGGAGCCTTTTTTACGCCAAGATTGCATATTAAATACAATCCTTGGGAAAAAGCAGTGCTCCGTTTTTCTGCCGGAAGAGGCAAACGTGCTGCGAATATCTTTGCCGAAAACCAAAACCTTTTTGCAAGTTCTAGAACCTTCTCGGTATTGGATACGAATGGTAAAATTTACGGTTTAAATCCAGAAATTGCATGGAATTATGGAATAAGCTTTACACAAAATTTCATCCTCTTTGGTAAAAGTGCTGATGTTTCGATGGATTTTTACAGAACCGATTTTCAAAATCAAGCGGTTGTAGATTTATATCAAAGCCCGCAAGAAGTTTTGTTTTATAACTTAAAAGGGAATTCATATGCCAATAGTTTGCAATTGGAATTCAATTATGAAATTGTAAAGCATCTGAATTTGAGAACTGCCTATAAATATTATGACATTTCCACCGATTATCTTTCAGGAAGTTTCCAAAGACCTTTGCAAGCCAAACATCGATTTTTCGGCAATTTAGAATATGAAACGAATCTCACCGACAAAAAACAGCAATGGAAATTTGATTACACCTTTAATTGGTTAGGGAAACAACAATTACCTAACACGGCAACTAATCCAAGTCAAGATAGATTGCCTGAATTTTCACCTTCATTCGCTGTGATGAATATGCAAATTACTAAAACATTTTCGAGTACTTTTGAAATGTATATTGGCGGAGAAAACATTGGGAATTACCGACAAGACAAAGCCATTTTGGGTTCCGACGATCCTTTTGGACCGAATTTTGACACGTCCATAGTTTATGCGCCTGTTTTTGGACAAATGTATTATGCAGGATTGCGATTTAAAGTTAAATAATAACAGAATCTGAAACGAATTCAGATTAAAAATCAATAAATATGAAAAATATAGTTTTAGGAATGATGTTACTGTTCTTCGCCTTTTCAACACAAGCACAAGAAAGTAAAAACAAAAATGCCAAATACACTATTGAAGTAAACGGCAATTGTGAACAATGTCAAAAGCGAATTCAAAAAGCAGCTTTTTCAGTTCCAGGAGTAAAATCGGCTAATTGGAGTGTTGAAACTCACGAGTTGAGTTTGATCTTAAATGAAGAAAAAGCAACAATTTTAGATGTTAAAATGGCAGTAGCGAAAGCAGGTCATGATACCGATGAAGTAAAAGCATCAGTGGAGATTTATGATAAACTGCCTGATTGTTGTCAATACGATAGAAAATAGTTTTAAAACTCCTAAAAGAAAATTTAGGAGTTTTTTTATATTTCTAATTTCACCAAAGCCGATGAATTTAAAACCTTAGACCGATAAAAAAGACTAGTGACAGTTTTACGAAGAAATGATACTTATCCAAAATTTTTGCTTAATTTCACGCTCGATTTTTTACCTTTAAAAACAGATAATTCATGAGCGATTTTAATTGGGCGCAATTACTAAACCCCGAGTTTTATATTACTATGTCAATTGGTGGCGTTCAAATTGGTCTTTGGATTGTTTTGTTTATCGTATTTGCAGAAACCGGATTATTTGCTGGATTTTTTCTTCCTGGTGACAGTTTGCTTTTTTTAGCCGGAATTTATAGCCGTGACTTAATTGAAAATTTCATTTTTCTAGAAAGTGATATGGTGAATGTTACACTGTTATCGATTTTAGTTGGTGTTGCCGGAATTTTAGGAAATATGATGGGTTATTGGTTTGGAGCAAAAGGAGGCTATTATTTATATAAAAAAGAAGATAGCTTTTGGTTCAAGAAAAAATACTTAATTCAATCGAAAGATTTCTTTGAAAGATTTGGAGGGAAAGCAATCATCTTTGCTCGTTTCTTACCAATTGTTAGAACCTTTGCGCCAATAGTTGCTGGAATTGTGACTATGGATAAAAAGAAATTTATGTTTTTTAATATCGTGAGTTCTTTTCTATGGTCTTTCGTTTTAATCTTTTCGGGACATTACTTATACGGAATGTTTTTAGAAAAGTATGATATAGATTTAAAGGAACATATAGAAGTAATAGTTATTGGAATAATTATTATTTCAACGTTGCCTGTTTTTATTAAGTTTTTCAAGAAAACTCCGAAGCAAGAATAAATCTTAGTCTCCTATTTTTAATGTTTTAGTTACAGAAATTAATCTTCCATCACTCGAAATTCCTTCAATAATTACTTTTACGGTTTTTTGAAATATGCTGGGAATTGAAAAACGAAACATACCATTGGCATCCGTTTCAACATTTGGATTCCAATGTATCGTTCCGAATTTTAAAAAACTTTCGTCATTTATATTGCTATATTTTGGAGTTTCAAAAGGCACAACTTGTTGAAAACCATTTGTAATGACAAAAGGTTTTGATTTGATTTTAACATAGGTTTTACCATAAGAACCAGGTGTTTTTGAGTAGATTCGGATGGTGCCGTTTGGAGCGGTCATTCCTTCTCCATATCCCATTTTGTTAATATAAATTTCATCTACTGAGGAAAGACTGTAATTTAATAATAAGCTAAAATCACTCTGGGGAATATCGTCTATATAAACTACAGGACTTAAATTCCCGCTAAATGTATTTGAATATCTTGTTGTTATAATAACAGAGGCTCCTTCAATCGAAACATTATAACCATGCGCTCGGATAAATCCTAAAACATCTCTAAAACTATCTGCAAGATTTTCGGTTATTTTATATCCTTGTGAAGCGGTATTATTATATTTCAAGTTATTGGCAAGTTTCTCTTTTTTCTTTTTAGCAATAATGTTAATGCTGTCCAAAAGAATAGCATTTCTAATAATGGGGAAAGGACTATTGTCGGTAATTGAATTTTTCGTTATCTGTATACACTCCTTTTTGTTAAATGAAATAGGTTTCATAAACCTTCTATTGTTATTTAAAATTTGGCAATACACTTTGAGTTCCAAGGGTTTCAATTTTCTATTCATTAATGAAAAATGAATGGCGGCTGAATCAATGGCAAAAACATTTTCAAAAAGAAATTCATTTTTTGCATTTAAAGTAGTAGTTTGATCCAACCCTAATAAAAGGGAATTCACTTTGATGTTGTATTCTTCACCTTTGGTTAGCGTATTGTTAACCGTACCTTTTATGGTCAAACCACTATCAAAATCATATTTTTTTTGTGGTGGATTTTTCAGCATTGCATCCCAATTATATTTTGATTTTTGAGTTAACAAAAAGTTATCCAATTCATACTGCTTAGCTCTTGTTAAATCGTTGAGGTAATACCCCATATTTTTTGATGGTTCGGAAAGAAAATGGTCAAATTGTAAAGCGCTATAGATTGTTTTTTCAGGAATTTCAGAAACGGTTTGGGAAGGCAGCACGGAGATACTTAAATTACTTAACTTCATTGATGAATTAGCACTAATTATAGTGGAATCGTTTATTCTTTGCATAACCAATAACTCAACGTTATCCTTTATTTGATAGGGCTTGTATATAATTCTTTCGCCAATTTTCTCTCCATTTGGGTTAAGTAAATGAATGATATTTATTCCTTCCAATATTTTTTCTGAGGATAAGTTAATGGAATGTTCTGTTTCATTTTCAGCAAAAGCAAAAGTGATAAAAGTTACAGCTTCATTCTGTTGAATAACCAATGTGTGAGGAATATTTTTAATATTTTTTAATGTTCTTGAATTGGTCTTTAATTTTATGGTGGTTTTGTCTTTGAAAGTGTAATTATTTATGGAATAGGATATTCCTTCTAAAGAGGGATTAGGCAAATACTTTTCAATTTTTTCTTCTTTAATTTTCAGGATGGCTTTATAGACTTCATTAGTAGCATAAAGAATATCGAATCTTCCATAACCAAATTGGTTAGTTGAAAAAGTTGCCACTAGATTTCCTTTAGAATCAACAACTTCAGCATCTTTTACTACAATTCCATTGTTATTGCAATCAATTATTTTTGCGCCAAAAGTATTGGTAACACCTTCCAAAAAAATACCACTTTCTGGGTAAAATTGAATATCTACCTCTTTGTAATTAATTATTTTAGTATTAACATAATTATTTTCAAAAGGGTTTATGATTGTGATTTCATAAATTGAAGATTCATCTTCTGTAAAATTATTCATGTAATTGGTATATACCTGCAGGTAATATTTTCCGGTTGTAATTTTGGAGTTTAATTTTATTGCACCATCAAAAACACTATTTTCAGCAAAGAAAAGTTGCGTTTGAATTTTTTGACCATTTATATCTATTAGAGAGATGTATACATTTGAAGTGGCATCATAGGGAGTTTTTGTTTTTTTTTCAATAATATAACCTTTAAACCAGATAGATTCGTCAGTAAGAAATGAGTTTTTATTTAAATGGAGGTGAATATTCTCCCGATCCATTTTAAAATAGTCATTCAAAGACTCAGTTATTTTTTCCTGATTGGCATTGGCATCCGATTGTGAATAGAGTTTAGGAGTAATCAAGTAACAAAAGAAAAGAAACCAGGTTGTAATTTTTACCATTTTGTATGAAATTTATGGCACTAAGATATGGTTTTTTAATAAAAAAAAGCTGTCTAAATTTTTTATTTAGACAGCTTGATTAAAAAGTATTTTGAATTATTACATCATTCCAGGCATGCCACCACCCATTGGGTTTCCTCCAGCATTTTCTTCTTTGATGTCAACCAAAGCACATTCGGTAGTTAATATCATTCCTGCAACAGAGGCTGCATTTTCCAAAGCAACACGCGTTACTTTTTTAGGGTCAATGATTCCTGCTTTAAGCATATCAACATATTCGTCAGTTTTGGCATTATAACCATAATCTCCTTTTCCTTCAGCAACTTTTGCTACTACTACAGAACCTTCAAGTCCAGCATTTTCAACAATCGTTCTTAAAGGAGATTCAATTGCGCGAGATACAATTTGAATTCCCGTTGCTTCATCTGCGTTGTCTGGTTTTATAGTCGTTAAAGCTGATTTGGCACGTAATAAAGCAACGCCACCACCAGCAACAATTCCTTCTTCTACAGCAGCGCGAGTAGCATGAAGTGCATCATCAACACGGTCTTTTTTCTCTTTCATTTCTACTTCAGAAGCAGCACCCACATAAAGAACAGCAACGCCACCCGCTAATTTAGCCAAACGTTCTTGCAATTTTTCTTTATCATAATCAGAAGTCGTAGTTTCCATTTGACCTTTGATTTGATTCACTCTATTTTTAATCATATCAGCACTTCCAGCACCATTTACGATTGTTGTATTGTCTTTGTCAATTGTTACTTTTTCTGCCGTTCCCAGCATTTCTAAAGTAGCGTTTTCTAATGTGTATCCGCTTTCCTCAGCAATTACAGTTCCGCCAGTTAAGATGGCAATGTCTTCCAACATTGCTTTTCTTCTATCACCAAAACCAGGTGCTTTTACTGCTGCAATTTTCAGTGCACCGCGTAATTTATTTACCACTAAAGTCGATAACGCTTCTCCGTCAACATCTTCCGCAATAATTAACAACGGTTTCCCCGATTGTGCAATGGGTTCTAAAACAGGAAGTAATTCTTTTAAAGAAGACACTTTTTTATCATATAAAAGAATGTATGGATTTTCCAATTCAACATTCATTTTCTCGGGGTTAGTAACAAAATAAGGAGAAAGATAGCCTCTGTCAAATTGCATTCCTTCCACAACATCAACATATGTATCTGTTCCTTTGGCTTCTTCCACAGTGATAACACCTTCTTTTCCAACTTTTCCAAAAGCAGTTGCAATTAACTCGCCAATTACTTCATCATTATTAGCGGAAATGGATGCAATTTGTTTGATTTTTTCAGAATCACTTCCAACCACTTTAGCTTGTTTTGCCAAATCGGCAACGATTGCTTCTACAGCTTTATCAATGCCGCGTTTCAAATCCATTGGGTTAGCTCCGGCCGCAACGTTTTTTAAGCCTTCTTTTACAATAGCTTGTGCTAATACGGTTGCAGTTGTAGTTCCATCCCCAGCCAAGTCATTGGTTTTAGACGCCACTTCTTTAACCATTTGTGCCCCCATATTTTCTAATGGGTCTTTTAATTCTATTTCTTTTGCAACGGTAACACCATCTTTGGTAACAGTTGGTCCACCAAATGATTTTCCAATAATTACATTACGACCTTTTGGCCCAAGTGTTACTTTTACTGCATTTGCCAATGCATCAACACCGCGTTTTAATCCGTCACGTGCTTCAATATCGAATTTTATATCTTTTGCCATTTTTTATTATTTATTTGGTAATTTACTTCGTCAGTTCGCTAACGCTCGTGTGTTAATTTGGTTATTTGGAATTATATGATTGCTAAGATGTCGTCTTCACGCATAATCAAATAATCTTTACCATTGAATTTTAAATCTGTTCCTGCATATTTTCCGTAAAGAACGGTGTCGCCAATTTTTACCGTCATGGGTTCGTCTTTTTTACCGTTTCCAACAGCTACAACAGTTCCTTTTTGTGGTTTTTCTTTTGCAGTATCCGGAATAATAATTCCAGATGCAGTTTGTGTTTCTGCTGCCGCAGGTTCTATAATAACTCTGTCTGAAAGAGGTTTAATATTTATTGCCATAATTATATATTTATAATGTTAGAATTGTTTGATTTTGACTTTTCAGAAATTATGCCAAGTCACTAAAACTGACATTTTTTCCTAAAAAAAACGCCAGCATTGTCAAGCTGGCATTCTTAATTGTATTTTCGAAATCTTATTATTTTGTTCCTTCAGCAGGTTTTGCTGGAGTTGTTGAAGCAGGTTTTGCAGTTTCATTCGTTTTTGTTGCTGCCGGAGTTGCTGTTTTTGGAGCTGCAATATCTTTTTCGTCGATTATTTTTGAATTGGAATCACTTAAAGTTCCAGTAAAACTTAAACTTGACATCAAAATCAAAACGATTAAAACAGTTGCTAATGTCCAAGTGCTTTTGTCTAAAAAGTCTGTTGTTTTTTGAACGCCACCCATTTGAGCAGAACCACCCAATGAAGATGAAAGTCCGCCTCCTTTAGGGTTTTGTACCATAATTACTATTATCAATAAAAAACAAACAATTGTTATTAATACTAAAAAAATTGAAAATGTGCTCATTACTTAATTATTATTTTGTTGTAAAATTTGAATATCCGAAATTCGGTCTGCAAAGAAACTACTTTTTTCTGGATATTTCAAAATTAATATTTCATAAGCTTGAATTGCTTTTGAATATTTTTTTTGTTCTAAATAAACCCGAGCCAAAGTTTCGGTCATTATATAGGAAGTATCCTCCGTTTGTCTATCAATCACTGGGATTATTGTATCTTTTGCTATTGGTGTAATCTTTGGGTTTTCGGCAATGAATTTATCTATTAAGTCAATATGTCTCTTTTTTTCTATGTCTAAAATTGGTTTTTCTGAAGTGAGTTTTGTTTCAATTTCCCTCTCTATTGGTTTCAACCTTGACAATTGTAGCCATTCTTGGAAAGAATGCTTCTCATTTTTAGAAAATCCCAAAGGTTTTCCTATTTCTAATTTTGCTTCCGCTTTTTGCTCTTCAGTTCTTGCTTCTTTTATAGATAACAATATGGATTGTTCTAATGTATTTAGTGGTTTTGATTCTACAATGACATGTTCACTTTCAACAACATGGATGTTTAATAATTCCTCCAGCTTTTTCTCATAAAGTCCTTTTTGAACAGAAATAAAAGTGTCGGAAGTGATAAAATCAAATAAAACACTCCTGTCGTTGGTATAGGAAGCAGCAATTTTTAGGGCATGATTGTATTTGAAACTGTCTTGATTGTACAAATGTTTTAATCTCAAAACTCTTGCACTTTGAAAATAAGGGAACTCTTCCAAAACTTTTTCCAAAGATTCAGTATGCCTTTCATTAAGTGCTTCGGGCTTGTTGATTAAATAGGTAAAATCAGTTAAATTCATTTATTTAATTACCATTTTGCTAATGATTCGTTGAAAATATCTTGCGTTATTCTTTCAAAAATGGTGTCCACCGCTTCGGTTAATTTTGAACCAATTAATTGATCTGAACCACTATAATCAAAATAGAAGGAGAATCTTTTTTCAAAATTATCAGCTTCTTTATTTTTATTTGTAAAACGCACATTTACAGAAATAGATAATCGGTTTTGGGCCGCTTTTTGGTCAGCAGTTGCCGTCATGGGAGTTATTCTATATTCCACAATTTCGCCTTCATACATCAAATCAGCACCCGTGTTAGTCAAATTCAAATTGGTTTGATTTTGAATAATTTCTTGCAATTTTTGGGTGAACGTTCTTTCAATTCCCGGTTCAATCAGTTCCGCATTGTTTTGAAAATAATTCACCTGAAACGTTTTGGCATCAATTTTTCCTGTCCCGGTAAAATTATATACAGAACAGCCGTTAATGCAGAATGCAATGATTAAAATTAAAATGTATTTTGTATTTCTCATTTAGATTTCAAAGATATATTTTTCAATTGTTAATTATCAATTTTTAATTGTCAATTGGATTACAAATCAAATTGTTTTATTTTTCGATACAAGGTTCTTTCGGAAATGCCTAGTTCATCAGCAGCTGCTTTGCGTTTTCCTTTATTTTTTTCTAGAGATTTTTTAATCATTTCAATTTCTTTTTGCTCTAGTTTTAGTACTTCTTCCTCTTCAATGGTTTCCGCAAAAAGATAATTGTCCTCATTTTCTTCAAAATCATCCTCGTTGGGTTGATTGTTTAAAACAGCATTTCTTGGCTCCTCTTCAAACGAAATTTCACTTTCAGATTCTTTTGAACCGTATATTTTTTGAATTAAATTGGTATTGATTTCTTGCACTTTGGCGGAACCGTTTTTCATTAGTTCCAAGGTTAATTTCTTCAAATCGTGCAAGTCGCTTTTCATGTCAAAAAGCACTTTGTATAGGATGTCTCTTTCGGTACTAAAATCACTTTCGGATTTTTTATCTTTTATTACCGAAGGTAAATTGCTTCCTTCTTGCGGCAAATAGGAGTTCAAAGTCAGTGAATTAATCTCGCGATTGGTTTCCAATACTGAAATTTGCTCTGCCACATTTCTTAACTGACGGATATTGCCACTCCAACGGTATTTTTGTAATACTAAAATAGCATCATCGCTTAGTTTAATGGCGGGCATTTTATATTTATGAGCAAAATCGGCAGCAAATTTTCGAAACAACAAATGAATATCTTCTTTTCTATCGCGCAATGGAGGCAATGGAATATCCACAGTACTCAATCGATAATACAAATCCTCACGGAATTTTCCTTTTTCGATGGAATCAAACAAATTAACATTGGTTGCAGCCACAATCCGAACATTGGTTTTTTGAACTTGTGAGGAACCTACTTTTATAAAGTCCCCATTTTCTAATACACGAAGTAATCTAACTTGAGTTGTCAGCGGTAATTCTCCTACTTCATCCAAAAAAATTGTTCCGCCATCGGCCACTTCAAAATAGCCTTCGCGTGTGTTGGTAGCTCCCGTAAAAGCGCCTTTTTCGTGACCAAAAAGCTCGCTGTCAATGGTTCCTTCTGGTATAGCCCCACAGTTTACTGCAATATATTTTCCGTGTTTTCTATGCGAAAGCGAATGGATAATACGAGGAATACTTTCTTTACCAACGCCGCTTTCACCAACAACCAATACCGAAATATCAGTTGGAGCGACTTGAATGGCTTTTTCTATAGCACGATTGAGTTTCGGGTCATTCCCAATAATCTCAAATCGTTGTTTTATATTCTGTACTGTTTCCATAATTATTCATTTATAATTAGCAAGGGGTGGTTGATTTCACTGTTTTGAAATTATCAATGATCCATTATTTTAAATTCATTTCACTCAAGCCAATAGCTTTACCAATCAAAGTGCCGCTTGTACAGCTTTCAATTTTCACATTCACAAAGTCTCCAATTTTATATTCTTCTCTAGGAAAAACAACAGTAATACTTTGAGAATTTCTTCCAGAAAATTCTTCTTTAGATTTTTTTGAAACTTTCTCAACCAAAACTTCTACTGTTTGCCCAATGAATTCCTGACTGCGAAGCCATGCATGTTTTTGCTGTAAATCTACAATCTCTTGTAAACGTCTCAATTTTGTGGTTTCCGAAACATCATCTTCCATTTTTCGACCTGCTAATGTTCCTGGTCGTTCAGAATAAGAATACATATAACCAAAATTGTATTTTACATAGTCCATCAAACTCAAAGTATCCTGATGGTCCTCTTCAGTTTCTGTTGGAAAACCAGCAATCATATCTTGAGTGATGCTCACATCAGCTAGAATTTTTCTAATGTTGTCAATCAATTTCATGTACTCTTCACGGGTATGTAATCGATTCATTTCCTTTAAAATTCTATTGCTTCCAGACTGAACAGGCAAATGAATGTGATTGCAGATGTTTGAATGTTTTGCAATAACGTGCAGCACTTCTTCATGCATGTCTTGCGGATTAGAAGTTGAAAATCGAATACGCATTTTCGGAAAAGTAATCGCTACCATTTCCAATAAATGTTCAAATTTTACAGCTGTTGCTTTTTGCATTTCAGAGGCATTCAAAAAATCCTTTTTCAAACCGCCACCATACCATAAATAGCTGTCTACATTTTGCCCCAGAAGGGTGATTTCCTTAAATCCTTTGTCCCACAAATCTTTTATTTCTGCTAAAATACTTTGTGGTTCACGACTGCGTTCTCTTCCACGGGTAAATGGCACTACGCAAAACGTACACATATTATCACAACCACGAGTAATGGAAACCAAAGCTGTTACGCCATTGCTCATCAATCGAACGGGTGAAATATCACCATAGGTTTCTTCTTTGGAAAGGATTACGTTGATGGCATCTCTTCCTTCTTCCACTTCTTTTAATAAATTGGGTAAATCTTTATACGCATCTGGACCAACCACCATATCCACAATTTTCTCTTCTTCGAGAAATTGTGTTTTCAATCGTTCTGCCATGCAACCCAAAACGCCTACTTTCATTCCTGGATTAATACGCTTTACGGCATTGTATTTCTCCAAACGCTTTCTAACGGTTTGTTCCGCTTTGTCTCTTATGGAGCAGGTATTCACCAAAACCAAATCGGCTTCTTCTAATATAGTTGTTGTATTATAACCTTCGTTAGTTAAAATAGAAGCTACGATCTCGCTATCTGAAAAATTCATCGCGCAGCCATAACTTTCAATAAAAAGTTTCTTGGTATTTCCTTCTTTTTGTTCAAGAACTAAAGATTGTCCTTGCGTTTTTTCGTCTATTATCTTCTCCATAAAATGCTGTTGGCTTTCGCGATTACAAAGATAATACTAAAAACGAATATCTGACAAGATGGCAGACGATGTTTAACAGTATTTTTAAATAATTTTTGAATAAAAAAAAATCAAATCCTAAAGTTTAAAAAAAATAAATACTTTTGCCGACACAAACAATTGGGATATGGCAAAGAATTTAGTTATCGTTGAGTCACCTGCAAAGGCAAAAACAATCGAAAAATTTTTGGGAAGTGATTACCAAGTAGAATCAAGTTATGGGCACATAGCCGATTTGCCATCTAAAGAAATAGGCGTTGATGTTGAAAACGGTTTCAAGCCAAAATATGAGGTTTCCCCCGACAAAAAGGCTTTAGTTTCCAAACTAAAAACACTAGCCAAAAATGCCGATATGGTTTGGTTAGCGAGTGATGAGGACCGAGAGGGAGAAGCTATTTCTTGGCATTTATCCGAAGAATTAAAATTGGATAAAAACAAAACCAAAAGAATTGTTTTCCACGAAATAACAAAATCAGCCATCCTGAAAGCTATTGATAATCCTCGGGAAATTGATTATAACTTAGTTAACGCACAACAAGCTCGTAGAGTTTTGGATAGATTGGTTGGTTATGAATTATCACCGGTATTGTGGAGAAAAATTAAAGGAGGTTTATCGGCCGGGAGAGTACAATCGGTTTCTGTTCGATTAATTGTTGAGCGTGAACGTGAAATTCAAAACTTCAATGCAGTGGCTTCCTATTCGGTAGTTGCGGAATTTGTAAATGAATCCGGGAAAGTGTTTAAAGCCAAATTGCCCAAGAATTTTAACACTAAAAAAGAGGCCGAAGATTTTTTAAATAAAAATATCGGTTCTACCTATAAAGTAGCAGATTTAGAAACAAAGCCAACAAAGAAAACACCAACTGGACCTTTTACAACGTCTACTTTGCAGCAAGAAGCTGCCCGTAAATTGTATCTACCTGTTGGAATTACGATGCAATTGGCGCAAAAATTATATGAAGCTGGGTTGATAACCTATATGAGAACAGATAGCGTTAATCTTTCTAATGATGCAATGCAAGCTGCGGAAGCGGAAATTATAAAATCATACGGAAAGGAATTTTCTAAGCCTAGAACATTTGTGAACAGAAGCAAAGGTGCCCAAGAAGCGCATGAAGCAATACGCCCTACGGATATGTCGCGTCACACTGTAAATATTGAACGTGACCAAGCTCGATTGTATGATTTAATTTGGAAAAGAACGTTGGCTTCACAAATGAGTGATGCCGAATTGGAAAGAACCAATGTTAAAATTGAAGCCAATAATCATGGTGAAATTTTTACAGCTTCTGGAGAAGTAATAAAATTTGAAGGATTCCTAGAAGTTTATTTAGAAGGAAATGACGATGATGATGAAGAGCATGAAGGCATGCTTCCTGTAATGAGAGTCAATGAGCAATTGCAAAACAATTATATCACGGCTACCGAACGATATTCGCGTGCTGCTGCAAGATATACTGAAGCTTCTTTAGTAAAAAAATTAGAGGAGTTGGGAATTGGTCGTCCGTCAACATATGCGCCAACAATTTCTACTATTATTAATAGAAATTATGTTGAAAAAGGAAATCTGGAGGGACAAGAAAGAAACTATACCCAACTGACTTTGCAATCAGGAAAAATTTTGGATAAAGTGTTGAAAGAAAACACAGGTTCCGACAAAGGGAAATTAGTTCCTACCGATATAGGAACTATTGTTACGGATTTTTTGGTTAAGAATTTCGGAAATATATTGGATTATAATTTCACGGCAAAAGTGGAGCAAGATTTTGATGAGATTGCGGAAGGAAATATTGATTGGACAACAATGATGCAGGAGTTCTACGATAAATTCCATCCCAATGTAAAAGATGTTGAGGCCAATGCTGATAGAGAAAGTGGAGAAAGAATATTAGGAAAAGATCCAAAAACTGGAAAACAAGTCTCAGTTCGTTTAGGAAAATTTGGTCCAATGGCTCAAATTGGTGAGGCGGATGATGAAAATAAAAAGTTTGCCAGTTTAATGGGGGATCAAAACATTGGCAATATTACTTTGGAAGAGGTTTTAAATTTATTTTTATTGCCAAAAAATTTAGGAACCTATAAAGGGGAAGAAGTTGAAGTTAGTAATGGTCGTTATGGTCCTTATATTCGTCATGGAGCTGCATTTGTATCCTTGCCAAAAGGAGAAGATCCATTAGATATATCAATGGAAAGGGCTAAGGAATTAATTGATGAAAAGGCTACTGCCGATGCACCTGTTGCAGTATATAAAGGCGAAGGTGTTCAAAAAGGAACTGGAAGATTTGGTCCTTTTCTTAAATGGAATGGTATGTTTATTAATGTAAGCACCAAATACAATTTTAATAATTTATCACAACAAGACATTGAAACAATCATTGAAGACAAACTTCAAAAAAACATAGATAAAGTAATTCATAATTGGGAATCGGAAGGTATTTTGGTTCAGAAAGCTCGTTGGGGAAGATCGGAAATCACAAAAGGGAAAATAAAAATTGAATTAAGTAAAGATATTGATGCATCAGTATTAACATTGGTTGAAGTTCAAGAAATGATTGCCAAAAAAACTCCTGTAAAGAAAGTCGCAGCCAAAAAAGTTGGCGCAAAAAAACCTGCAAAAAAGAAATAGAATATGGAATTTGATTTTCTAACGCCAGTAAATTCTGAAATCATTCAATTTATTAGTAAATTGAACTCTCAGCACTTAGGAAGTAAAGTGTCCTTTCACACTGATAAAGAGTTTCCTAATATTGATAAAATCAAAATCGCTATAATTGGCGTTTTAGAAAACAGAGGAGATGCCACACAATTTGAAGAAGTTGATTTAAATCATATTAGAAAAGAATTATACAGTCTATTCCCAGGTAATTGGGAAAGTCCAATGGCCGATTTAGGAGATATACTTCCTGGAAATTCACTAGAGGATACTTTTTTTGCAGTTAAAAAAGTGATTTCTAAATTAATTCGTAAAAACATTATACCAATTGTTATTGGGGGCACACAAGATTTGACCTATGCTTTATATAGAGCTTATGATGATTTGGAGCAAATGGTTAATTTAGTTGCCGTTGATAGTAAATTTGATTTTGGAAAGCAAGATGAAAATACTTCTTCAGATTCTTATTTAACGAAAATTATAGTTGATGAGCCAAATAACTTGTTTAATTACAGTAATATTGGTTATCAAACCTATTATAACTCTCAGGAAGAAATAGATTTAATAGAAAAGTTATTTTTTGACGCCTATCGGTTGGGGGAAATTTCAAATAATATAGAAATAGCAGAGCCTATTTTTAGGGACGCCGATTTAGTTACTGTAGATTTAAACGTTATAAAATCTTCTGATTCGGGAAACTTTACTAATTTTACCCCTAATGGATTTAACGGAAAAGAAATTTGTGCTTTGGCAAGATATGCGGGTATAAGTGATAAAGTATCTCTTTTAGGAATTTTTAATCATTGGAATAGCAAACAAGAGTCCGTATTAATAGCTCAAATTATTTGGTATTTTATAGAAGGTATTAATTATCGTTCAAACGAATATCCTTTTGGAAGTAGAGAAAGTTACTCTAAGTATATTGTTCCATTAGAAAATGATGAATTAATCTTTTATAAAAGCGACAAGACTGATAGATGGTGGATACACATTCCTTTTTTTACGGAGGGAAACAATAAACTAAAAAAAAATACGTTATTACCATGTTCCTATGAAGAATATTTAACAGCTTGTAATCAAGAATTACCAGAAAGATGGTGGAAAGCACAAAGAAAGAATATTTTGTAATATTTTTTTATATTTAATGCTATTGCAAATCAGAATATTTAAAAACAAATAATTTAAACTAAAACTTACAAATAACACAAAAAAACGCATTTTAACGCTTAATATTGCGTTTTATCGATAAAATATTTTATTTATTAAA
>CAIMMM010000156.1 GCA_903842575.1 uncultured Bacteroidota bacterium
AATAAATTATATATTCTTAATTCAAAAAAAAAGACAATTAAAGAATATTCCAATTTGCAATCAAAAAACAATTATTTCAGGCAAAGGTTCAGTTGAAATTGGTAAAAATTGCATTTTTGGATTCAAGTTGGGAGGGCATTTTCATAACGGAATCGTTGAAATTCAACCAAGATATATTCATTCTAGAATTATTTTTGGTGATAATGTTTCAACAAATAATAACCTTATGATTTGTGCAGCTAATAAAATTTTTATTGGAGAAAATTCCCTAATTGGAGAAAGAGTTTCTATTATGGATCATGAAGCTCATAGTATTTCGCCAAATAAAAGAAATCAAATAGGCGAAATTGGTGAAGTAATAATAGGTAAAAATGTTTGGATAGGAAGTAATGTATTAATATTAAAAAATTCTGTATTAGGTGATAATTCAATAGTAGCAGCTGGTGCTATAGTTTCTGGAGTTTTTCCTGCTAATGTTATAATAGGGGGTATTCCTGCTAGAATAATAAGAGAAATTAATGAGCGATAAGAATACATCATTTAAGCAAATTTTTAAAGCTACTTCCATTTTTGGGGGTGTTCAAGTATTCAATATCTTGATTACTTTGCTTCGAAGCAAAGCGGTTGCCCTACTTATAGGTACTGCTGGAATGGGATTGAATGGGTTGTTTCTGTCAAGTTTAAATTTGATAAAGTCCATTTCTTCTTTAGGAATGGCTGAAAGCGCTGTGCGAGATATTTCGAAAGCTCATGCTACTGATGATAAAGAAGAAATAGGAAAAACATTTTCTGTTTTTAAACGTTGGATTTGGATTACCGCTTCTTTAGGAATTGTAATTACAATTGCTTTTTCACCGCTATTGAGTAAGTTTTCTTTTAATTCCTATGAACATACTTTCGATTATATTTGGCTTTCTGTTACGTTTGTCTTTGGCGCATTATCAGGCGGAATCTATACGTTGCTTAGAGGAACACGGCAATTAAAGTATTTAGCACAAGCTAATATATTTGGTGGAATTGTAGGGCTACTCGTTGCTTTGCCTATATTTTATTTTTATGGAATACAAGGAGTTGTTCCCGCCATCATCATTACGGCTTTTGCCAATTATTTGGTTTCATTATATTTTAAAAGTAAAATAAAGTATACTCCTATCGCCATTAATTGGAAAGAAACTTTACAGTTAGGAAAACCCATGGTGCAACTTGGCATTAGTTTAACATTAATAAACCTACTAGCGGCTTTAGTTGCTTTTGTGTTGAATGCTTTCATATCAAAAACAGGAACTTTATCAGATGTTGGACTTTATGGTGCAGGTTTAGCTATTGTTGATGGCTATGTAGGAATGGTTTTTACAGCTATGGCAACTGATTATTTTCCTAGACTATCAGGTGTTATCCATGATGATAGAAAATGGAAACAATTGGTCAACGAACAGGCAGAACTCGTATTGATAATATTAGGAATTGTATTGGTTTTACTTATTTCAACCACTCCTATCCTAATTCGTGTTTTGTTGAGTAAAGAATTCTTCGCTGCGCAAGACTTTATATTTTGGGCTGTATTGGCTATTCCTTTAAAAGGATTAGTTTGGGTTCTCGGCTTTATTGTGTTGGCAAAAGGGGATAATAAACTTTTTTTAACTATTGAAATTGCAGCAAATTTATTACTTCTGGGTTTTAATTTGGTCTTTTATAATTATTATGGCATTAATGGATTGGGTATTTCCATGTTAATTAGTTATGCTGTTTTTATTGTTATGATGCTAATGGTTTTAAAATCAAAATATGCTTTTCAATTTTCCAAAGAAGTATTTATGCTGTTAGCAAAAGGAATGTTATCCTTAGCATTATGTTTAATTTGTATTTACTGCTTAGGATATCCTAATGCCTATTTTGCGGAATCAATTATTGTGCTAGTGACAATTTTGTATTGTATTTATGAACTCAACAAAAGGATGAATATTAAAGAAATAATTAGCAATTTGACATCAAAAATTAAAAGGTGAAAGGATTAGTTACCATAGCTGTTGCAACGTATCACTCGGCGCCATTTATTGAAGAAACCTTAGAGAGTATCTATAATCAAACGTATATTAATTTAGCATTAATCATTTCTGATGATTGTTCGAAAGATGGTACGGTATTAATTATTAATAAATGGATTGCTCAAGAAAAAGTTAAAAATCGTTTTCAAAGTATTGAGGTTATTACTGTTTCTAAAAACACGGGTGTCTCTGCCAATTGCAACCGGTGTATTGCAGCAGTTTCTTCGGATTGGTTTAAGTTCATTGCAGGAGATGACATTTTACTGCCGAATTGCATAGAAGATAATATGAATTTTATAAAGGAAAATCCAGAGGCAAAAATTATTTTTAGTCAGGTTAAATTGTATCAAGATGGTTTTGAAGAAAAGAATTTTATCAAAACTACCCCATTTGTTTACCCCAATAATTTGATGGCTGCTTCTTTGAGTGCAAAAGACCAATATCAGTTGTTGCTGCTATCCGATAGAATTCATTATACGCCATCCGTATTTATGAATAAGCAAGCTATTCTAAAAGTGGGCGGGTATGACGAATCCAACCGCTTGGTAGAAGATTATCCCATGTGGTTAAAATTAACAGGTTCAGGAGAACGACTGTGTTATTTTCATAAAATAACAGTCGGGTATCGTATTCATGCAAAGGCAGCCAATAATGTCGGTAATCAAGTGCTTTTCAAACCCTCCGTATTGAACAATTATATCATTCGCAAAACAATGTGTCATCCTTTTTTACCTTGGGAAATAGTACAGTCAGAAAAACACCGCTATTGGGTATCCCGCTTTTTTCAAAGTATGGGTTGGAATCATAATACACAACTCTATACGATTTTGTATTTGTTTGCTTGTGATTATCTAAATCCGTTTCATTATCTCTATGCTATAAAAAAGCGTATGCCTTCAAATCAAAACACTATTTTTTATAAATAAATATGCGATTAAGTATAATTATTCCAGCCTACAATGTAGCCGATTATATAGAAAGATGTATTCGAAGTCTTGAAAATCAAGATATTCCTGCAGCCGATTATGAAATTATTGTTACTAATGATGGTTCACCCGATCGTTGTAGGGAAATTATTGAAAAACTTAAAGAAGAATTTTCTAACATTGTATTAATCAATCAAGAGAATCAAGGGGTATCCATGGCTAGAAATAATGCCATTGCCATTGCAAAAGGGAACTATATTTTACCCATTGACCCGGATGATTATGTAGTTCCTAATGTTTTACAATCAGTATATCAAAATGCTGTTTCTCGTGATTTAGATGTTTTGTATTTGCCCTATGAAATTTTCGATGTAAATGGGAAAACTATTTGGGAGACAGATTACCTTGATTTAAAAGATAAAATTTTTAAAAATAGCGAAGGTTATTTTGCGCCCAGAGGCTTCTCTGTTAAAGATCCAGATAGAAGTTGGGCAATCTTATATAAATTGGATTTATTAAAAAAATATTCCATTATTTATCCTAAAGATGTACCTTTTTTAGAGGATGGTTTATTTTTGGGAAAAGTATTCGCAGTGGCTGAAAAAGTTGGTTTTGATAATGAAAAATTTTATCAAAGAACTACTAGAATTGGCTCTGCTACTAATTCAAGATTATTTTACTCGGAACAAGCTCTTCAAGGTTTTATATATGCCCTTCAAGATATAAAAAACTTTGTTAATCAAAAAAAACTTGATGGAGACCAAGCTGGTTTAATCAATCATGTCGTTGCCAAATTTGTTATTCTTTGTCTATCCCCGAGTATGAGTGCTTTTAAATTTGCAGATTATTTTAAAGTTATAGCAATTCTCAAAGATTCAGGTATAGTAAAGATTGAAACTCAAGGGCTGCGACTTATTTATTTAAGACATGCAAAAGTTTATAATTTTTCAAAAATAATTTTTCTTTTTTATTTTCGATTTATTAATTCATTTTATTTTTATTATCCAACTATAA
>CAIMMM010000157.1 GCA_903842575.1 uncultured Bacteroidota bacterium
ATCAGTAGCCGTCCAAGTTTCTGTAACAGTTCCACCACAGGCAGAAGGAGTTGCAGAGAATGTAGAAGCATTAGAAGTACCACTTATTAAACAACCACCAGTTAATCCGTTGGTGAATGCGATTGTACTAGGAGCAGGAACAGCACCACATGCTACCGTAATAGGAGCAGGAGCCGTCATTGTTGGGTTAGTAGCGTCATGAATAGTGAAACTAGCCGTAGTTGATGAAGCGTTACCACAAGCATCGGTAGCTGTAAAGGTTACTGAAGCAGTTCCTGTTTGACCACAACCATCACTTAAAGCGGTAAAGTTGTTTGTCCAAGTTACTTCAGAACACGTATCATTAGAAACAGCGCCACCATTAGAAGCTAACCAAGCAGCTAAAGCAGATTGGCCTTGACCATCGCATTCTACAGTTGAAGCAGAAGCTTGAGTAGAGATTACTGGAGCCGTAGTATCTTGTATTGTAAATGAACCTGTTGATGAAGAAGAATTACCACTAGCATCAGTTGCTGTAAAGGTTACAGAAGCAGTGCCTGTTTGACCACAATCATCACTAAGTCGAGTATAGTTGTTACTCCACGTAACTGCAGAACAAGAATCAGTTGCTGTTGCACCGCCATTGTTTGCCAACCATGCATTTAGAGCGGAAGTTGTATCTACGCTATTACATTCTATTGTTGCATTAGTTGCATTGGTATTAATAGTTGGAGGAATAGTATCTATAATATTTATAGTTACAGTTGCTTGGTCACATATTATAGGTGAAGAAGCACTACATATTTGGTAAGTATATACATAAGATCCAAACGCAATTCCACTTTGAATGGTAATAGCACCATTACTACCTATAGTAATATTTGGATTACTTCCAGTTAGAATTGTTAAATTAACTTGAGTAGGTAAAGATGTATTGACTAGTGTTGTGCCAATGGTATCGTTACTTAAAATATTTCCTGTTATCCCGGTTACATTACAGGCCACATTAATATAAGTATCATTTACGGCATTAATTAATGGAGTAATAGTGCAAGTTGTACAATTAGGATTAGTTGTACAAGTAACGCATGGAGTTGGGTCAGAAGAAGTATCTGTCACAGGAGGTCCAAGAGGAGGATTGCCCGTTGATGTAGCTAAGTTTTCTATTTGCCCAGCTGTTATGTCAGCTAGAGTAATAATGTGAACAGCAGTAAATGCAGTTGAGTTAGAAGCTCCTGCGGCAAGAGTTGATAAAGACCCTGTTACAGTTGCATTGATATCTGTTACGGTAATATTAGAAAGTGTTACATTTCCAGTATTAGTTACTACAAAGTTGTATACTATAGTATCCCCAACATTAGTAACACCATCAGCATTGTTGTCTACATAAGCACCATCTTTAGTAATATTGATATTAGGAAATTCAACAAATACAGTAACAATAGCAGTATCACAATTAGTTGGATTTATAACTTCACATATTTGGTAAGTCAAGGTATAAGAACCAGCAGGCGTTCCAGCAGCTACAAGTACATTAGTGCCAGAAAGTGTTACACCAGCATTAGTTGATGAAACAAAAGTTGTAGTCACTTGCGCAGGAATAACCGTCACACCGTTTAAAGTATCGTTAGAAAGTACATTAGAGAAAGTAGTACCTCCAATATAACCATTAACAGAAGCGCCCGCATCGTCATTGGCTAAAATTGCAGGTGCAGTTACAGTTATAGTTACAGTTGCAGCATCACAATTGGTATTATTATTTATGTCACACAAATTGTAAACAATAGTGTAAGTTCCCGCTGGAGTTCCAGAAGGAACAGATACTTGACCTGTTGTAGTATTGATAACTGGTACAGGATTTCCACCAATAGGTGTTGCAGGAGTTGTAACAGAAATAGTAACTTGAGCAATAGTAGCTGGCGTACCGTTTAAAGTATCAGCACCACTTCCGTTATTATTTAATACATTTCCAATATTAGAATTCCCAGTAGTTCCGTTGCCACCAGCAAGAGCATCATTTTGAGCAATAATTATTGGACATTTATAAATAGTGAAAGGAAAATTACATTCAGCAATAGTGTTTGGTGGAACAGCATAATATGTTACCGTTGAACCAGCCACTAAAGGAATAGGATTAGCATCTGAAAATTGAATAGAATTTATTGTAATAGGAAATTCATTATAGAATTTTGATCCTGCAGGGAAAAATGAACTGATTGCAGATGTTCCTACACTAGTACTTTCACTACAATAGGAAAAGCTTCTAATTGATGGAGTATTTTGGCAATTTTGTTGCACATAACTTGCAGCTTCTACATTAATAGAAAAAGGATCAGGTAATGGATCGCCAATACAAGTTCCATTAATTGTATAACCTCGTATTATTCTAGCTCCAGTAAAAGTAACTCCAGTTATTGCACCAGTACCACTAAAATCACCATCAACTAATATTGAACTACCGCAAGTTGTATTATTTAATATGGTACAATCTGTTGTAGCTTTAAGTTTAAATTTTAGTGAAGCTAATAATGAGTTTGAGTTGGCAGGTAAAATTAAAGTTCCAAAATCCCATACTAAAGAACCAGTAGCTCCTAAGCTAGGTAAAAAGGATAAATTATTTGGAGTAGGAGTTGTTTGTGGACTAAAAATTGTACCAATAGCACTTCCTGGAACGTAAGTAGCATTGAACGGCATAGGAATAACTAATTTATAATTATTTATTGCCTCACTACCTAAATTTTTAATGTTAATATTAAATTCCCCTTCCTGACCTGGTTGTACAGTATAGGGAAGAACAGGAGGATTATTATTTAGAGATACAAGTGATATTAATGCTTCTGCCTCTGGAATATAGGCATCAACCGACATAGCTATAGTGAAGATAGAATAAGTATCACCACTTGTACCATATCTAAAATTTGTTGAAGTTTGATTATTTCCAATTATAGCGTTTCCGGTATTTGGAATGTTGAACATAGCAACATCAATACCAGTATTGTTTATTAAATTCGGATTTCTAATACCACCAGCATTGATCGAAGAGTTGAAGAAATTTCCAGTTGTGTTTCCAGAATGACTTAAGTCGGTATAGTTTATAGTGTTAAGATTTCTAATTTTAAAATAGTCACCAGTAAAACTTACGTCACCTTCACTAGCCATTAATCCTAATTTTATTCCTACATTTCCTGTTTGAACAGTGTTAAATCCAGAAACCGGTAAATCAAAGCCAGAAGTATTAGAGGATACTACATAAGCATATCCATCAAAAATTGTTACATCTCTCCATTTCATTTTGGAATTTTCATAAACAACAATAATACCCCATCCACCAGAGTATCCTGTTCCGCTAACATTACCTTCCAATAATGCCATGTCAGCAACGGTATATTGCCCAACACCATTAGTTCTAACATAGTCGGTAATTTCAGCATAAGCAGAATAGATGTCATCATCAGTTCCAGAAGGATAATAAATGTCATTTGTATCAGCAGTTACTTGTGTATAAGAAGAAGAAGTTGGTCCTTTTAAAGATACAATTCTTTTATTAAAAGTTTTAGTTACATTAGTTGTTACTAAAGCTGTTCCTGCAACGTTCACATCTGCATTAGAATTATTTTGTGTGTTATTTAAATTCTCATTAGTTCCAGCAAGACGAATTAATTTTTTAATAGTTATTGTTAATGTACCATCTATTATAGCATATGGAGTAGTAAGTGTTGCTTGAGTATTTCCAACATTTACAGTAACAGGAACATTTGACTCTAATCCACCATTTATAGAAAGTGTTACTCGATTAGTTGCCGAACTATTGTAAAAGCGAAACGCGTATGTTTGTCCATTTCCTGAAAATGTATATATCGGATAGTAATTACTTCCTGAACCACCTCTAGTTACAGATAGAGTATAATTTGTTGAATAAATTGGACTTGAACTAGCAATGTTTTGATTGTGTACAATATTTAAATTATTGTTTACACTTTGAAGGGATGAAACTCCTTTGGTTGCATTGAAAGTAGTATTTGCAGAAGATTTACCTGTCCAATACAAACCTGCATATACAATGTTAGAACAAGCAGGTACAGCTCCATTTTCAGTTGATAAAACTAAAGTTGAAGAAGATGAGTTGAACGTATTAGGATCACCATCGGAATCCACATAGGTCATAAACTGTCCGTTGTTATTAGTGGTTGGACTATAATTTTGTGGGGTCAAACAAGTGTTACCCAACATAGTAAAGTCACCTTTTAAATTGTAAATCTTTTTGAGAGGAGTATATTGTGAGGCCCTTTGAGTAAAAGCTTTTTTTACCTGAGCATCCGCCGAATTGGTTACTCCAAAAAGTATTACCAAAAGCACAATTAAATGTGAAAGCGTTGCGTTTATATTTTTTATGTATGGATTCTTCATAATGATTATTTTTATCAATATTATTGTTTAGTATCTCCGTTATCAAATTTATATAAAACTGTATATTTATCATTGTTACCAACTATCATATTCGAAATGGCTACGTTAGTAGTTTCAATACTTGATAAAATATAGATGTATTTTAAGTTCTTAAAACTAGAGAACAATTCTAAATCAATAACTGAGTTTAATTGCCTTGCATTTTCTAATTTGATAGTAATTATTTCGATATTATTTTTTAATAAAATAGCACTATTTAAATTGCTCAAAGATGTCATATCGGTAAATAGATTTTTTGGCTTTTCACCATACGTTTTTACAACACCCGAATAATAATAGATAGAAGGCTGCGTGTTATAAATTAAATCTCGTACGTTCTGAATATTCAATGAACTAGAAGTAGATCCATTTGCCATTCTTTGCAAACCATTTGATTGATTTAGAAATGTATCTAACTCAATAACATCCATTGGTGTTGTAGTATTGTCTGAAATTCTAGTCAAACTTTGAGCAGAAATATTTACACTGTAAATTGTAAACATCATAATAAAAATAATTTTTGTTTTCATATAATTAGATTTAGGAGAATGATTTTTTTTTTATTTTTTTTTATTTAGGGCTTGAAGATAAATTTTAGGCATATTGAGGTTGCGTCTTTATTATATAGCTAAATTAGATACTTAACATTGAACAACATCATTTTTTCTATGAACAACACAGAAATTCGATTAAATGACACTTTTCTTTCATTATTCTTGTTTTTATTTTTAAATAAATTTATTTTTAAGTACATAATTTCTAATTGTTTTTTAAAATTTTGGACTTAAATTATTAATATTCTTTCGTCAAAAGTAAAATATATTTTAATACAAACAATAAAAAACACCGATAAAGTGTCACTTTTTATAGATAAAGTGCATATTTACGCTTTTTATAATAGAAATATACTACAAAAAATCAATTTTGTAATGGTTTAACTTTACCAAGAATATCGAAAATAAATTATGCTTAACCCATTGGATGTAATTATTTAAATCATCTATATTATTGTTTTTTTTTGGATAGTAAAATGGAATAATAAATGTAACGAGAAGGCTTAAGGTTCAAAGGAGTTAATCTTTTATATTGATATTTTTCTTGTTCTCGATACAATTTTCTATCGAAAATCACTCAAAATTGATTACATTAGCTATTAAACAAAAGTTTTAGTATGAAAAAATTAATCCTAATACGGCATGCAAAATCCAGTTGGCAAGCACCCTTAAGAGATTTTGACAGGCCTTTAATGAAAAGCGGTATACATGATGCTCATTTAGTTTCTACAAACATCCTAAAGGATATTCCAACATCCTATTTGATGTGGAGTAGTGCTGCAAAAAGAGCAGCTGAAACGGCAATGATTTTTGCTCAAAACATTTCATATCCATTAGAAAGCATTATATTTAAAGATGAATTATACACTTTTGATGAAAGTAAATTAGAAAAAATCATAAAGTCTTGCCCAAATGAATATGATAATTTAATTCTTTTTGGCCACAATGAGGCAATTACAAATTTTGTCAATAAATTTGGCAATGTTTTTATTGATAATGTTTCCACTTCTGGTTTTGTTTCTATTAATTTTGACAGCAATAACTGGGATACTATTGAAAAAGGAAAGACAATAAAAACAATTTTCCCTAGAGATTTAAAATAGATTATGAGTACAGATAAAAATTATAAATACATTGATCGTGAAAAAAGTTGGTTAGCATTTAATGCAAGAGTTCTCCAAGAAGCTGCTGATAAAGCAGTTCCTTTGTTAGAACGCCTTCGTTTTCTAGGGATTTTTTCCAACAATTTAGATGAGTTTTTTAGAGTTCGTTTTGCCGCTATCCGAAGATTAAGTTTAACCGGAGAAACTGGAGAGAAAATTTTGGGTGGAATTTCGGCGCAACAATTAGTAAAAGATATAACTGAGATTGTTATAAATCTTCAGGCGGATAGCATGATAATATTGAGCGATATTGAAAAAGAGCTCGAAAAGGAGAATATCATTATCATCAATGAAAATCAAATAGCACCGGATCAAGAAAATTTCGTAAAAGATTTTTTTATACAAACTGTTAGCCCCGAATTGGTTACAATTATCTTAAATGATTTGGCGGAATTTCCATTGCTGAAAGATACTTCGGGATATCTTACTATAAAATTAGTAATGAAATCGAACCAAAAACAAAAAACGGAAGTGCGTTATGCTATAATTGAAATTCCAAAAAACATCAACAGAGTAGTTGTTTTACCTTCAAAAGAAAACAAACAATATCTCATTCTTTTGGATGATGTGATCCGTTATAACTTGAGTAGTATTTTTAATATTTTTGATTACAAAAGTATTTCTGCTCATATGATAAAAATAACTCGTGATGCACAGTTGGATATTGATAGCGACATGAGTAAGAGTATGTTAGAAAAAATAGCTACTTCTGTAAAAGACAGAAGAATTGGCGAGCCGGTCCGATTTGTATATGATCAAGATATAGAAAAAGATACTTTAAAATTCTTCATTTCCAAAATGGGAATTGATGCATCAGATAGTATTATTCCTGGCGGACGCTATCATAATCGGAGAGATTATATGAATTTTCCAAACATGGGTAGATTTGATTTATTATACCAACCAAAAAATCCATTACCAGTCGAAGGATTATCACTCGATGGCAGTATTTTAAATAAAATTGCAAAAAAGGATTATCTGGTTTATGCACCCTACCAATCCTTTTCCTATATCATTAAATTTCTGAGAGAAGCGGCACTTGATCCAAATGTAACTACAATTAAAATCACACTTTATCGCTTAGCAAAAAACTCTCAAATCATAAGTTCTTTGATAAATGCTGTCAAAAACGGGAAGAAAGTTATCGTTCAAATTGAGTTGCAAGCACGATTTGATGAAGCTAGTAATATTTCTTATGCAGAACAAATGCAACAAGAAGGAATAGAATTAATTTTTGGTATCAAAGGTTTAAAAGTGCACAGTAAAATTTGTGTAGTGGATCGAATTGAAGAAGGAAAATTGAAGCGTTACGGGATAATTTCAACAGGAAATTTCAACGAATCCACAGGAAAAATATATACCGATGTTACTTTGTTTACAAGTCATCAGCAAATTTTAAAAGATGTTTCCAAAGTTTTTGATTTCTTCGATGTAAATTATAGAATCCATCGCTACAAGCATTTAATTGTTTCCCCACATTACACCCGTTCCAAACTTTATAAACTAATTGATCGAGAAATTCATAATGCTAAAATGGGAAGACCCGCTTTTATGAAGCTAAAAATGAATAGTTTGTCAGATTATGGTATAATTGATAAATTATATGATGCTAGTAATATGGGTGTTAAAATTAAATTGCAAATTAGAGGAATTTGTTCTTTAATACCAGGAGTTAAAGACATGAGTGAGAATATTGAAGCGATAAGTATCGTTGATAATTTCTTAGAACACGCAAGAGTTTTTATATTTTGTAATGACAATAATCCAGAAGTATTTATTTCCTCCGCCGATTTCATGACCCGAAACTTGAATGGAAGGGTAGAAGTAACCTGTCCAATTTATGATGAAGACATAAAAAAACAACTTATTGAGACTTTCGATGTAGGATGGAAAGGAAATGTAAAAGCCCGTTTTCATTCCGAAAAATTAGATAATAAGTACAGAATTAGAAAAGAAAATGAACCCATTTTTAGAGCTCAAAACGAGACTTATAATTACTATCGAGATAAGCTTGAAGTTATCATAGATAAACATTAGTAAACTTTAAACCCTAATCAACATACAGAATTAATGATTTCAATAAAAAAATATGCAGCTATCGATATTGGTTCCAATGCCATGCGATTGCTGATTACCAATATTGTAGAGCAACCAAATGCAGCGCCCCAATTTCATAAAAGTGCGCTAATTCGTGTGCCAATTCGTCTTGGTCAAGATGCATTTACAGTTGGTACTATTTCGAATGAAAATATTGAGAGAATGATAGATGCGATGAAAGCATTTAAATTGTTGATGAAAGTTTACAAAGTTGAAAAATTCAAAGCATGTGCCACTTCTGCTATGCGAGAAGCCTACAATGGAAAGGAAGTAGCTGATATAATTCTAGAAAAAGCAGAAATTGAAATTGATATTATCGATGGAAAAAAAGAGGCAGCCATCATTGCTTCTTCCGATTTGCATAACTTCTTAAAAACCGACCAAACCTATTTATATGTGGATGTTGGCGGTGGAAGTACTGAGTTTTCATTATTTTCTGAAGGAAAGATGGTTGCTTCCAAATCATTTAAAAACGGTACAGTCCGTATGTTAAACAATATGGTAAGTGATATTGTTTGGGAAGAAATTGAAAAATGGATTAAAACAAATACCGAAGAGTATGATAACGTTACTTTAATTGGTTCTGGTGGGAATATCAATAGATTGTTCAAAATGTCGGGGAAAATGCAAGACAAACCTTTGTCTTTTCTCTATTTAAATTCACAATACCAACACTTAAATTCGCTAACCTACGAACAACGAATAGCCGAGTTAGCCATGAATACCGATAGAGCCGACGTAATTATTCCGGCTACAAAAATCTATCTTAATGCAATGAAATGGAGTGGTGCCCGACATATATATGTCCCAAAAATTGGACTTTCCGATGGAATTGTAAAAGCCTTGTATTATGGAAAAATATAAAAATCATGAAAAACTTTAGAATATTTTGCCTAATTGCCTGCATTGCTATTATTGTCTTTCATTTAATAAATATTGATTATCAAGATTTAAGATTTAGAGTCAATAAATTCCATTATTTGGGAATAGTGGCTATGCTATTAGTAGGGATGAGTTTTATAATTGGAATACTGAAAGACAAAAAAGGTAATTTCTAAATATCCAGTTCAAAAGTCTTTCTTAATATCTCCAAGTTGGGATTAATTTCATTCAAGCGATTGAATTTATCTTGTGCCGTAAATGCTTTTTTGCTAGGCATGCTTTCGTTCACATTGACTTGAATGGTAATATCATGATTGTGTAAATGTCCTCTAAGATAACCTAATAAATCTCCCTTTTCTTTTTCAAAATCAATCCTAGAACTCTCGTTTGGTAACTCATGAATAATGGTAGTGCCATCCAATTTCGGGTCATTTATTAGTAATAAAGACTCCATGATTCTATAACCTTTATCACTTATCCGTTGTGCATATTTAAACCATTGTTCCAACATTTGGTTTTCGGTAAAAGGTTCACTAGGTATATGCGTTTCAACTTTAACGATAGATTTTTGTGTTTCAGCCAATTCTTTTTTAGCTCTTATACTAGAAAGAGAAAGTGCAGAAACTTTGGGTTGACTGTTCTCCGTTTTTGGCTGTTGGTTTTCAGTTGTTGGTTGTGGTACTTCGTTTACGCTCAGGGTGACAGGAGTTGTTGGTTCCTCAACAGATATTGCAACAGGTTCAATAATTTCATTTTCTTCTACCTTCTGCGTTATGCTTTCTGTAGCTTCAATACTTTGTGTTTCGTACTTTTTACCATTTTGTACTTCAGCAATTGAATAATTATTTCTTCGATAAAATGTAGGTGGAATTATAAAGGCGTCAGCTTTTTTTTTTCTCCATCAAAGGTGATGGAGCAAAGTTGCATTAAGCAAAGTTCAACGAGTAATCGCTGGTTTTGACTGACCTTGTATTTCAAATCGCAATCATTGGCAAGGTCAATTCCTTTAAGTAGGAAATCCTGTGACGCTTTTTGAGATTGTATTTTGTATAATTGTTGTGCTTGTTCTCCAACTTCTAATAAAACTAGGGTTGAAGGAGTTTTCGTAACCATCAAATCCCTAAAATGGGAAGCCAAACCAGAAATAAAATGATGTCCGTCAAAACCTTTAGATAAAATATCATTATACACCAAAAGCAATTCTGGAATATTGTTTTCCAAAATCAAATCGGTTACGTTAATATAGGTTTCATAATCAAGAACGTTCAGGTTCTCGGTCACCGCTTGTCGTGTCAAATTATTACCACAATAAGAAACTACTCTGTCAAAAATGGATAAGGCATCACGCATGGCACCATCGGCTTTTTGAGCAATAATGTGCAAAGCATCCTCTTCAAATTGCACGCCTTGACTTTGAGCTACTTCTGCCAAATGGTCTTTCGCATCTTTTACCGTAATCCTTTTAAAATCAAAAATTTGACAACGAGATAATATGGTTGGAATAATTTTGTGTTTTTCGGTGGTCGCCAAAATAAAAATGGCGTGTTTTGGTGGCTCTTCCAATGTTTTCAAAAAAGCATTAAAAGCACTTGCAGAAAGCATGTGTACCTCGTCAATGATATATACTTTGTATTTTCCTGTTTGCGGTGGAATACGAACTTGGTCAATCAAACTGCGAATATCATCCACCGAATTGTTAGAAGCGGCATCCAATTCAAAAACATTGAAAGCAAAATCTTCATTAAGATCATCATAACCAGGTTGGTTAATTTTTCGCGCCAAAATTCGTGCACAAGTAGTTTTCCCAACACCTCTTGGACCTGTAAACAATAGGGCAGAAGCCAAGTGATTGTTTTCTATAGCATTCAATAAAGTATTAGTAATGGCTTGTTGTCCCACTACATCTTTAAATGTTTGTGGACGATATTTCCGCGCCGATACTACAAATTGTTCCATAAATTTTTATTGGTTTACAAATATAGAATTTTTGTTGGTTTGGTTATTTGGTAATTCAGTTATTTGGCGAAAACTTTTCCACAATTTGTCAATAATATTTTTGTCAAATTATGTTTTTCAAATTGCACTTCGTATTTAGTACATCTCAAATCCCTACCTTTGCACCACAGACCGCCTTATCGTCCACGCCTTTGGCGTGGGAGGAAAGTCCGGACACCAAAGAGTAGCATAGCGGATAACATCCGTCGGGTTAAGAAATTAATTCAGGACAAGTGCAACAGAAAGTATGTACAGGTTAAGCTGTAGTGAAACCAGGTAAACTCTATGCGGTGAAATTTCAAGTATATCGGCATTTAAGGATTACTCGTCCGTTGTCGAAGGGTAGAAAGCTCGAACCAATGAGTAATTG
>CAIMMM010000158.1 GCA_903842575.1 uncultured Bacteroidota bacterium
ATAATAGTAAAGATAATAGTGACCCCGTGAACAAGTTATTCTTAAGCTTATTAAATCCGTTAACTAAGGTACTTTCAAGAGTTGTTCACAAAATACTTTAGTGTCTTTTTTGTCGACTTTAGTGTGTGAATATTACTATTATAGTGTCTAAATAGATATTATAGTGTCCTAGTTGTAATAAGACACCAAAATCTATATAACCCACGGTTAACGATAATAGATTTCTTTTAGCGACAAGAAATCTATTATAGTGTCTTACAAATTTAAGGACACTATAATATTTAGTGTCTTATACTTACAAAGACACTAAATTAATAAAAAGGACACTAAATGACACCAAGGGAATTTAAAAGACAACAACTAGCAAAGCTAGAAAGCCGTAAATTACAGCCTCATAAGAAGATTTCTAATAACTTTATTGATAATGTGATTAACAAAAATACAGCTGGAGCTATCAAAACAATTTACTATTTGGCTGCACTACTGGAAAGTATGCAACAACTAGCACCAGGGGAACAATTAAACTTATCAAAAATAGAAATTGATACTAGAGATATGTTGAAATTTACGGAGCTAACTCTTCCAGAAATTAGAAGAAATTTAAAAGCAATGCAAGAAACTAGCATCACTTTTATCAATGAAGAAGAAGAAACAGAGGAGGGAATTAACTTATTGCCTTACTACAAATTTGTTTATGGCAAAAATCGTATAGAAATACAATTGTTCAATAAAATTGCAAACCTTATCATCGATGTAAAGAAAAATTACACAATGATTGATACTAGAACACTTATGCAGTTTAAATCTAAGCATACATTGAGAATGTTGCCATTACTCCGAAAAATAGAAAGTTATAGCAAAGATGTAGGAAAAAGAAAGAAATTTGAACTTGAAGATTTGAATGATTTTTTTGGAACTAACTATAAAAAAATTGCAGAAATAGAAAGAAAAATTTTAGCTCCAGTCAAAGAAGAATTAGACTTAAATTCAAAGATAACTTTTCTCTATGAAGTTAATTTTATCCAACTTGATAAAGGTCGCCCAAAAGCTCATAATATTACTATTGATGTTATAGATAATTCTGGTTCTTTATTTGCTAATTAATTCTTAAAATGGGTTTCTAGTAACACCCATTTCTAAACCACAAAGAATAAATAAATAATTAATAAGTGAAAAGGTATACAGAAAAGTGAGGTACGAACTTTCTGTATACCTTTCTTGATTACTTTTAAAAAAGTTGCTACACCCTTAAATAAATTAATAAAATAATTCCTAAAAATGCCTATTTTATAGGCATTAATCCAATAGATAAAAATATATTGTAATATTGTAAATATAAAACAAAATAAGGCTTCAATGATGGCAAAAAAAACTTACTATTTTATACCTGCTCTTGGTATGGTTTCAGATACAAATATAAAAGAAATATTGCAAATAATTTCAAAATTTAGGCTTGGGTATTATCGAAAATATTTAATAAAATTTTTCAAAGTCAATAATGAAAAATCAATTTTGAGCTTTAAAAAAAATCTTCAAAATAAAAATGTTTCTCATGTTGAGAATGTAATTAAAAAGAGTTTGCTCCAGTCAAAAATAGATTTCATTCCTAAAGCTCCAAATGAGCAAAAACAAAAAGATCCAAAAAAGAATTTAACAGCTGTAAAAAAATATCGTTCTAACAAAAAAAGCAAAAAAAGCTTTTCAATTTTGATGACTGATGAGACAAAAAAATCACTTATAGACTTAAAAAAGCAAAAAGATTTTAGAACGATGGAAGATTTAGTGCTTTATTTCATCATAAACCACTCTAAAAACGATTTTCTTCTTTAAAAGGTAGAAATCCTTAGAAAAATTAATTTAACAGATTTGAGAGCTTTAGCGGTTCAAATAGATATGCTCCAGGAATTCATCAACTAATTAAAAATTTGGAAGAGTTTAGCGGATGGTTTTCAATTGTTTTGAATGGTAACAGTGAAGAGAAGTTGAATAGTATTAATAAAAAATCAACTCACCCCTAAATGTGAAAAAAAGAAATTTACACAACGAAAAGAAGTCTGTTTTTCTTCTCGCGTGTCTCTTTGATTTATAAAAATCTATTGTAAATACATATAGCCTGTTTTCACATGTGGCTTCAAAGTACCACCACTAACGATAGATTGAAAATACTTTCGTGTCCTGATTGTATTATTTTCGTGTGTGAATTGTATTATTTTCGTGTCCAAATTGTATTATAATTACCTAATAATATTAAGGACACTATAATATTTAGTTACCTATAATTACATAGGACACTAAAATAAATTAAGGACACTAAATGCTTCCATCAGAATTCAAAAGATTACAAAAACAAAAGATAGAACAAAGAAAAATAACACCTCATAAAAAAATTAGTAATACATTTATTGAAAATGCTATCAGTAACGCTAATGTTAATGCAATTAAGATAACTTTTTATCTTGCTAGTTTGCTGGAGAAAAAAGATATTGATTTTTCTCAAAGACTCAATACCTTAGAACTAGATACAAAAGACTTACTTAAATATACAGAGATAACAGCTCACGAAGCTAGAAGGACTTTATTGCAAATGCAGAAGACATCAATTAGCTTTATTAATGAGGAACTCCAGGAAGAGCTACATATTAATTTATTGCCATCAATAAATTTTAAATGGGGTAAGAATAAAGTTGAAATTGATTTGTATTCTAAAATAGCTAAGTTAATTGTTGATGTGAAAAACAATTATACTTTTGTCAATACAAAAATATTGATGGGATTAAAAAGTCCTCACTCTATTAGGCTTCTTCCGATTTTAAATAAAATAGCAAATCATAGCGGTCAAGTAGCAAAAAGGAAACATTATGAACTTGAGGATTTGAATGCAATTTTTGGAACTAATTATAAAAGATTGATAGAAATAGAACGAAAGATTTTAGCTCCAGTGAAAGATGAGCTAAATATAAATTCTAAGCTTACATTTGAATATGAAACATACTATGAAAACTTAGGGAAAGGCAGACCGAAAGCAACAAGGATTACTATTGATGTTATAGATAATTCTGGTTCTTTATTTGCTAATTAATTCTTAAAATGGGTTTCTAGTAACACCCATTTCTAAACCACAAAGAATAAATAATTAATAAGTGAAAAGGTATACAGAAAAGTGAGGTACGAACTTTCTGTATACCTTTCTTGATTACTTTTAAAAAAGTTGCTACACCCTTAAATAAATTAATAAAATAATTCCTAAAAATGCC
>CAIMMM010000159.1 GCA_903842575.1 uncultured Bacteroidota bacterium
AATCTTGGACCAGCTATCAATACTGAAGGAAGAGAAACTTTCCCTTTTGTTTCCGCTAAAAATGAATTATACTTTGCCTCTGATGGTCATCCAGGATTAGGCGGTTTGGATATTTTTATCGCAAAAATAGAAAAAGATGGTCCATTTAAAGAAGTTTTAAATGTAGGTGAACCAGCAAATACATCAAAAGATGATTTTGCTATGATTATCAATGCCGATTCCAAAAGAGGATTCTTAAGTTCCAACAGAGATGGAGGAAATGGAAACGATGATATTTACAAATTCATTGAAACTCGAGAAATTGAATTTAGATGTGAGCAACTTTTGGTTGGTATTGTTACCGATGCTGAAACTGGAACCATTTTACCAAATACAAAACTTAGTTTATTTGATGAAAAGTTCAACAAACTAAAAGAAACAACATCGGACGCTGTGGGAAGATATGATTTTGGCCCTGCGGAATGTTCTAACAAATACTATGTAAGAGCAGAATTGTCTTTATATACTTCAAAAGAAGTTTCTGTAATCATTGCTAAAGAATCAGGTAAAATAGAATTGCCAATTGAATTGGAAAGCTCGGTTAAGAAAGCAGTAGTTGGGGATGATTTAGGCAAAATACTGGAACTAAAAATAATATATTTTGACCTTGACAAATGGAATATTCGACCAGACGCAACTTTAGAATTAGAAAAAGTATTGGCTGTTTTAGAGCAATATACAACATTGAAAATTGACATACGTTCGCATACCGACAGCCGAGCAACCTTTGCATATAACGAAAAATTATCCGACAGAAGAGCTAAATCAACAATGGAGTGGTTAATCAAAAATGGCATAAATAAGGATAGATTATCTGCTAAAGGATATGGAGAAAGTAAACTTGTAAACAACTGTGCAGATGGAGTACAATGTACTGAAGAAGAACATCAAGCTAATAGACGCAGTGAATTTATTTTAATAAAAATATAAATGGCTTAAAAAAAATTAAATCAAAATTAGATACACATTGATATATTTTACAAAAGGGAATCTAAATTAGATTCCCTTTTGTAGTTAAGAACAGATTGACATTGTCTTTGATTTATGCTAAAGATATACAGAAACTATTACTATTCCCCATGAATGTAATTCATTTTTAATTGAAGATTTGAAGGCAGTTAGAGTAATTTTTATTCCGTTTTACTACACAAAAAACACTAGAATTGACGTTTTAATTACACCCAACGAGATATTACTATATTTCTTTTACATGAAATGTTCTTTTAATGACAACTTTCAACAAAAAGCCACCCGATTTCGCGGATGGCTTTTACAGTCAAAAATCAAACATAACTAAAAACAAACTATTTTTTCATAAACATGTTGGTATAATATTTTCTTCCTGTTTCTGGATTAACAGTAACTGATATTCCGAAGTGAGTATAATCTCCTAATATATTGGCTTTGTGTCCTGGACTGTTCAACCATGCTTGCATTGCAGATTCTGCAGTAACATAATTATAAGCAATATTCTCGCCTACTCTTTCTGCTCCTAAAACATGGATAATGTTATTAGCTCGTTGTTCGAAGTAATCATGGTTCACCACATTATTAGTAATCATATATTCATTATGCTCTTGCGATTTATAGGATATATGATTAATAACTTGTAATGCATTTAAACCTTGGCTAACACGGTAATCATTGATTAGTGTAACTAGTTTTGTTTCTGTTTCATTATAGTTGTAGGTTACTATAACTTTGTTGTCAACTGAAACATCTTCTGAAGAGCCAGAAGAACAAGATCCCATTGTGAACAGAATTGCTAAGGGCAACAATGCTCTAAACATTTTTGCTTTCATAATAGTAGGTTAAGTTTTAAAGTAGATTGTGGGGCAAACTTCTTTAGGTTATTTTCGACAGAACGTATTGTTTAATTTTCTTATTCAAATATATGAATAACATCGTTTAAATACCAAATAAAACCGACGAACTACATCTTTTTTATGTTTATATAAGAATAATTCCTACTTTATTACTATTTATCGATATGTGTTTTAAGGATGAAAGGAGAAATAAAAAAACCATTCATCAAAATGAATGGTCTAAAATAGTATAATGCACATGTAGCAGTATTTATGGAGATAATCTTTCAACCTTCCACGAATAATCTTTTTGAACTTGGTATCTAATTCTATCGTGGAGGCGATTGGGTCTGCCTTGCCAAAATTCAACTTCTATTGGTCTTACTAAGAATCCACCCCAATTCTGAGGTCTTGATATTTCTTTTCCTTGAAATACTGTTTCCAATTCCTTTAAGCGATTTTCTAAATAATCCCTTGAAGGTATTACTTCACTTTGTGGAGAAACAATAGCACCCAATTTACTTCCTTCGGGTCTACTGTAAAAATAATTATCGGAAACAACCTCTAAAGTTTTTTCTGCTATACCTTTTATGATTACTTGCCGTTCCATGGCATGCCAAAAAAAAGACAAACAGATATTTGGATTTGCAGCGATAGCTTTCCCTTTCTCGGAATTGTAATTGGTATAAAAAACAAAACCTTCTTCGTTGAATTTTTTAAGCAATACAACTCTAGCTTTTGGAAAACCGTCTAAACCTATAGTTGAAACCGTCATCGCATTTACTTCATCAATATTTCCATGCTCTTCTGTTTCATAAAACCATTTATGAAAAAGATTAATTGGATCTTCGGGAATGTTGGTTTCCAGAAGTTCGCTTTTCTCATAGGATTTTCTATAGTTGCTAAGGTCTTTCATTGTATTAGGTACTAAAGTACAAAGTTACTCTGTTTTTTTTATAATTTAATTTCAAATTATATTAATCAAATTCAAATGTCTTTCCATCATCAGCAAGAAGCACATTGGAGAAAATAGTCTCCGCTTCTGCTTTAAAGAGTTCAATGTTTTCATATCGCGTACTATAATGACCGAGTATAAGTTGCTTTACATTGGCCTTGAGCGCAATCGTTGCAGCTTCTTTCGCTGTACTATGCATCGTCTTCTTAGCTTTATCAGCTTCAGTTTCTAAAAATGTGGTTTCATGATAAAGCACATCTACATTTTGAATTAAAGGCAAAATACTTTCATCATACATAGTGTCGCTACAAAAAGCGTAACTTTTGGTTGGGATTGGATCAAGGGAAAGTTCCTCATTTGGAATTATTGTTCCATCATCCAGGGTAATATCTTTACCATTTTTTATTTTTTGGAAATAACAAATATCGATATTGTGCTGCTGCACTGCATCAATATTGAGTTTCCTATCCCCTATTTTTTCTTGAAAAAGAAATCCATTCGTATAAATTCTGTGTTTTAATGGAATTGTTTTCACTATTACCTTCTCATCTTCAAAAACAATTTCACTTTCTTTAGAAGTTAATTCATGGAAATAAAGATTGTATCCTGTGAAAGAATTTGAATAACGCAACTGCAATAAGATAATCTCTTTGATTCCTTTAGGGCCATAAACATGCAAATCGGTTTTGCGATTCAATAGCATAAAAGTGGAAAGCAAACCTACTAAGCCATACATATGATCACCATGAAGATGGGAGATGAAAATATGGTTTATTCTGGAGAACTTGATTTTGCTTTTACGTAATTGAACTTGTGTTCCTTCACCACAGTCAATTAGAAACAAGCGATTTCTTATTTCTAAAACTTGGGAAGTTGGGTTGGTAATTGTTCTTGGTGTGGCTGCATAACAACCGAGTATGGTTAAATTCATTCTTTAATTTTCAATATACATAAGGATTGACAAATAACTTGTCCATTTCTAAAATCCTAAATCACGCGCTATTTCGTCCATTTCTATTATATCATGAGCTTCTAATAATGTAGGAACTACTGTTATAGAAATTGGAACCGTATTGAAATCTACCGTATCGGTTACTAAAACCAATGATTTCTTTCCTTTTTTATGTTGTTTGGCAATATCTGCAAAAGATTTAATGTCTTGCATCGTTATATTTTTATCATGCGATAGGTCTAAAATTAAGTTTTTGGATTTAAAACTATTGTATTCCTGAACAATCTTAGATTGAAAATCAGCAGTATTGCCTTGGGTATTTCTTATTATAGTAGTATGTCCTTTTTGTTCTACTTTCATTTTTAGTATTTTTTGTACAACCAAATTGCTTATTGGCTAAGTTACTATCTTTTTTTGAATATTTATATAAATGGAATATATAGGTTATTAACTATTGTTTTTTTCCTATTCCTATACATTTTGAAGATTTAAAAGTCAAAAAGATGTAGTTCATGGATAGTATAAAACACTTGGTCGGATAAAGTGTGTTTTTTTCGTCATTTTCTAGATGAATGACATTTAAACTCGCCTAAAACCTTTGATTTTGTTGATTTTGTGCTTTTAACGAGTATTGTAACTGTTCATCGAAAATATTTGTAGTGAGTATCTTGTTGCCGTACGTTTGCCATGTAATAAAAACAAGAAAACATGACAATAACTAATAACCCAAACGCAACTCAAAAATTATCTAACTTTAGATTCTTTATTGCTTTTGCTTTATTATTAGCTTCTTCAGGAGTATTTGGTCAAACTACTAATACGACTGTCGCTATTTCAACTACAACAACTGAAGTTACTGTTTCAACTGAAACTGCTGTTGCTTCAACATCAATGGATTTTGCTTTATGGTTTATGGGTAACAAACAAGCTACTTCAACTAGCGAAAATAACGTTACTGGAAAAAAATCATTTATTACTGCTGGAATGTCTTCAAACAAAGTGATGATTAAAACATTCTTAAAAAGAGTAATCAACCAAGAAATCAACATTGCTTAATTAGAGTTTAGGTTTATAATAAATATATTTGGTTAATTTAATGCCAAAAGCCCTTCAAAAAAGGGCTTTTTTTTGTTACAATATCCAATAAACAACTTAATGAAAGTAATGTCAGATCGAGGGCATTAATGCAATCGGGATGTGTCGAGAACCTTTTAAACCTATAGTTAATTTACAATACGGAGTTATTGGATTTTAGAAGCCAATAAATAAATTACAGCCATTCGAATGGCTACACCATTCTCGACTTGGTCAAGAATAACAGATTGCTCTGAGTCGGCAACATCGGAGGTAATCTCTACACCGCGATTAATTGGCCCTGGATGCATGATGACAATTTCCTTATTTAATGAGTTTAACAAGGCTTTGTCCACACCATATTGTTGTGCGTATTCTCTGGTTGAAGGAAAATAATTTACATCCATACGCTCGTTTTGAACACGAAGCATGTTGGCAACATCACACCATTCCAAAGCCTTTCTAAGATTAGGTTCCACCTTTACACCAAGACTTTCAATATGTTTGGGAATTAATGTTTTTGGTCCGCAAACTTTCACCGTTGCGCCTTGCATTTGAAGCGCATAAATATTGGAAAGTGCAACTCTCGAATGGAGAATATCCCCCACAATAACTACCTTTTTCCCTGCAACTTCTCCCAGTCTTTCTCTAATGGAATAACTGTCTAGTAAACCTTGCGTAGGATGTTCGTGGGCACCATCGCCAGCATTGATGATGGAAGCTTTCACATTTTTCGATAGGAAGTAAGCCGCACCAGGATTGGCATGACGCATCACTACCATATCCACTTTCATGGAAAGAATATTGTTGACGGTATCTATTAAGGTTTCCCCTTTTTTTACTGAAGATTGCGATGTTGAAAAACTAATAACATCTGCCGAAAGGCGTTTTTGTGCCAACTCAAAGGAGAGCTTTGTTCTCGTGCTATTTTCAAAAAAGATATTGGCAATCGTAATATCCCGCAATGACGGTACTTTTTTAATCGGGCGGTTGATGACTTCCTTAAAATGATCTGCCGTTTCAAAAATAAGTTGAACGTCTTCGGGTTGAAGGTATTTTATTCCTAATAAATGGTTGACTGACAGTTCCATTATTTGTTGTTAGTTGTTGTTAGTTGTAGCCTATTCTAATTATTTATTGTCACCCTGAGCTTGTCGAAGGGCCTAATTCGTAATTCTTAAATTAAAAAAACCCCATCTTCTCCTCCATTCTCTGCCCAACTCACCTTCACTTTCTCTTCATTAAACGCATCCACTTGCCTACCACGATAATCGGGTTGTATAGGTAAATGACGACTAAATCGTCTGTCAATAAGTACTAAAAGTTCAATTTCTGATGGTCTCCCAAAAGATTGAATGGCAGTTAATGCCGCATTAATGCTTCTTCCTGTGTACAAAACATCATCAATAAAAACTACTTTTTTATCTTCTACAAGGAAATCGATATGGGTTTTGTTGGCTTCCAATGTCTTTTCGCGACTGCGAAAATCGTCTCTAAAGAACGTAATGTCTAAAAAGCCAAGTTGGATATTGTTGATTTGGTATTCTTTTTCTAAAAGGGTCTTGAGTCGTGCTGCCAAAAAAGTACCGCGGGGTTGAATGCCTATTAAAACAGTACTGGAAAAATCGAGGTGATTTTCGATTAACTGACAAGCCAAACGATGGAGTATGATATTGACTTCTTTGGAAGTGAGCAATACTTTCTGACTCATAATAGTGTTGTTTGGTTTGTAAAGATATAATTTTTATTAATTTTATTTTCCTTTTGGATATAAAAAAACCGTTGCAATTATGAAACGGTTTTTATTTAAATCAATTATACATCTTAGTTCTCAATTCCTGAACTTTTTCATCGTCAAGGTATTCGTCAAACGTCATATAGCGATCAATAACCCCTTTTGGCGTTAGCTCCACTACTCTATTTCCAACGGTTTGTGCAAACTCATGGTCATGCGTGGTGAAAATCACAGAACCTTTATAGTTTTTCAGTGAGTTGTTAAACGCTGTGATGGACTCCAAATCCAAGTGATTTGTAGGTTCATCCAGCATCAATACATTAGCGCGTTCCATCATCATTCGCGACAACATGCAACGCACTTTTTCCCCACCAGACAAAACTCTACAAGTTTTCAACGCTTCTTCTCCCGAGAAAATCATTTTCCCCAAAAACCCACGGATGAAAACTTCTTCGCGCTCTTCTTCGGTTTTTGCCCATTGGCGCAACCAGTCTACCAAAGAATAATCATTTTCAAAATAGGAATGATTGTCACCAGGCAAATACGCTTGGTTGGTCGTAATTCCCCAATCATAGGTTCCAGAATCGGCATTTTGATTACCGTTTAATATTTCATAAAAGGCTGTTGTAGCACGGGAATCTTTAGAGAATAAAACAATCTTATCACCTTTTGCCATATTCAAATCGGCATTGGTAAACAAGGTTTCACCATCTATAGAAGCGCTCAGATTTTGCACGTTGAGTATTTGATCTCCCGCTTCGCGCTCCTGATCAAAAATGATTGCAGGATAACGACGAGATGACGGTTTGATTTCGGAAATATTCAGTTTAGAAATCATCTTTTTACGGGAAGTAGCCTGCTTAGATTTAGCCACGTTGGCACTAAAACGACGAATAAATTCTTCCAACTCCGCTTTCTTTTCTTCGGCTTTTTTGTTTTGTTGCGCTCTTTGTTTTGCAGCTAATTGACTGGATTCATACCAAAAAGTATAATTCCCCGAATAGTGGTTTATTTTGCTAAAATCAATATCCGAAATATGTGTGCAAACAGCATCCAAAAAGTGTCTGTCGTGCGAAACTACAATAACAGTATTTTCATAATTGGCTAGGAAATTCTCCAACCACGCAATGGTTTCAAAATCCAAGTCATTGGTAGGCTCATCCATAATCAACATATCCGGATTTCCAAAAAGCGCTTGTGCCAAAAGCACACGAACTTTTAGTTTCCCGTCCAAATCACCCATTAAGGAATAATGATTATCTTCGGTAATGCCCAAATTGGACAACATAGAAGCAGCATCCGAATCGGCATTCCAGCCATTCATTTCTTCAAACTGTACTTGCAACTCTCCTATTCTATCGGCATTGGCATCGTTATAATCCAAATACAACTCATCCATTTCTTTCTTAACAGCAAACAGCACTTTGTTTCCCATCATCACCGTTTCAAGCACTGTATGCTCATCAAACATATTGTGATTTTGGTTCAAAACCGACATTCTTTTGGCTGGTTCCAAATGAATACTTCCCGATGTTGGGTCAATATCGCCAGCAATTATTTTAAGGAATGTAGATTTTCCGGCACCGTTAGCACCAATAACACCATAGATATTACCGTGGGTGAAGGTGGTGTTTACTTCGTCAAATAAAATTCTTTTGCCAAACTGAACGGATAAATTATTTACTGTTAACATGAACTATTTTTTTTATTAAATTTGGAGCAAAAGTAAACATTAGTGTTCGGTTTTTAATTGTTTTTTATGGCTAATTAATTGCAATTTGTCACACTGAGCTTGTCGAAGTGATTTTTTTTTGGTCTACGACAAGCTCAGACTGATATTTTATTTCTAATTGGCTTTGATTTTAACGTAAACTATCCATTTCCATACAGAATTTATTTAACTATGCATTAACAGAATAATCCATTTCAACTGAATATTTTTGTTTATTAAGCCACACCCAAATGTTTGACCACAAGTATTTAAAATTATTATTATTCTCAACTACAATTGTATTGCTATTAAGTTCTTGCAAAAATGAATTTAAAGGCAGTGACTATGTGGCCTATTTTGGCGGTGAAATAGTAAATCCAAATGCTCCTTTTGTCCTTTTCTGTAAAGACAATGAAGTAATTGATACTTTAAAACTCGACAAGGACAATCGCTTTTTCATCAAATTTGATTCCTTAGCGCCAGGTTTGTACACTTTCAAACACGAACCCGAATATCAATATGTTTATTTTGATAAGAATGACAGCATCATGGTCAATGTGAATTCTAAAGATTTTGATGGCTCTTTAATTTTTTGTGGCCGTGGAGATGAAAAAAACAATTTCTTGATGGATTTATACTTGCGAAATGAAAAAGACAAGAACAATATGTTTGAAGTTTTTGATTATGATATTGATAAATTTACCAAAACCATTGATTCTTCTTATGCAGAAAACAAAGCATTCTATAACAAGAACAAAGAAATAATCAATTGGAAAAAAGACTTTGACAATTTTGCAAAGGCAGCTGTTGATTTTCATCACTATTCAAAAAAGGAAATTTATCCTATTATTCATAAGCTTCGAACAGGCAATGATATATATGAAAAACTTCCAAAGGATTATTATAAATATCGGGAAACTATAGATTTCAATAATGAAACATTAAATAGTTTCTCTCCGTTTGTGTTGTATCTATCCCACATGTTGAATAATATGGGTGCAATCAATTATCACAACCATTATACTGAAGTAGATTTGGCATTGAAAACCAACATTAACAAAATGAATATTGCCGATACCTTGATTAAGAATGAAAAGGTAAAAAATACAGTACTTAATAATATTGCTTTTACCTATTTATTAGAAGATCAAAACATGGTGAACAACCAAACTTTTTTGGCCGCTTATCATAAATTTTCTACGGATAAAAGCAAAAAAAATGAAATTATAAAAATTGGAAATGCCATTAAATTATTAAAAGTTGGCAACCCATTACCTGAAGTATCGCTTGTTGACACTAATGGAAATACAATTTCCTCAAATATTTTTGTTAAAAAAAATACTGTTTTTTTCTTTTGGTCCGAAAAGGCAGAATCGCATTTATTGGCTGTTCATAAAAGGGTAATGGCTTTCAAAACAAAATATCCAAATTGGCAATTTGTTGCCATCAATTTAAACGACAATCATGAAGATTGGTTGAAAGTACTTGTCCATTATAATTTTAAAGGAATAACTGAATTACATTCCAAAGATTTTGAAGATTTAAAAGCCAAATGGGCAATTACCAAAATATACCGAACAATTGTTTTAGATAACAATGGCAAAATAAAAAATGCTTTTACCAATATCTTTGATGTAAATTTTGAAGACAATTTGAAATAGATTGTTGGATTTATAAGTAAAAGAGGCGATTTTCAATATGAAAATCGCCTCTTTTACTTATTACTTCAATCCTCGTATTTCGTACTTTTATTTGTTTCCTTTAGCGTAATCAGCTAAAAATTGTGCCAAACCAATATCGGTTAAAGGGTGTTTTAACAAGCCGTAAATGGCAGAAAGTGGACCAGTCATGACATCAGCGCCAATTTTTGCGCAGTTAACTATATGCATCGTATGACGTACCGAAGCCGCGAGAATTTGCGTTTCGTAACCATAGTTATCATAAATCAAGCGAATCTCTTCAATTAAAGCCAAACCGTCTGTAGAGACATCGTCCAAACGTCCAATAAATGGAGAAACAAAAGTAGCTCCCGCTTTGGCAGCCAACAAAGCTTGACCTGCAGAAAATACTAACGTAACATTGGTCTTAATTCCTTTTTCTGAAAAATATTTACAAGCTTTCACACCTTCTTTGGTCATTGGTAATTTTACCACAATTTGCTCGTGCAATTCGGCCAATTCTTCTCCTTCTCTAATCATTCCATCATAATCAATTGCGATTACTTCGGCACTAACTTCACCATCAACACTATTGCAAATGTCTACGTAATGTTTCAAGATATTATCTTTTCCTGTAATGCCTTCTTTTGCCATCAAAGAAGGATTGGTAGTAACTCCATCAAGAACACCCAATGCTTGAGCTTCTCTGATTTCGTTTAAGTTGGCCGTGTCAATAAAAAATTTCATAATCTGATTGTTATATATTAAAAAAGTTGTGTTTCAAATTTCGGTGCAAAATTACAATTTATAATGGTTCATCAGCATTTTTTCATAGACTTTATCTGGTAAAATTCGTTTCAAAACAATGGAAAATTTTTGCATAAAGGCTCCAACTTTATAATGAATTTTAGGGTTTTTAGATTGGATTATGAAATAAATTGCCATCGCCATATCATCGGGATTGTCACCAGTATTGAGATGATTATTCATCATGTTCAATGTATTTTTATATGGAATTTCATAGGCAGAACCTTCAATAATCGGTGCGTGGAATCTATGTGAAGCTATATCAGTAGCAAATTCTCCCGGAGCCACATTGGTAACATTGATACCAAAAGGTTTTACTTCTATATTAATTGCTTCGGTTACCATTTCCAAAGCAGCTTTAGAGGCAGAATAAATCCCTCGATACGGCAAACCCATATAACCCGCAATAGATGTAATATTAATTATCAACCCAGAATGTTGGGTACGCATTTGAGGCAATACTGCTTTCATCACTTCGATAGGTCCAAAAAAATTGGTATCAAAATTATTTTTCATTTCCTCAGTTGGTGTTTCTTCAATTGGACCTGTTATTCCAACACCTGCATTATTTATTACTATATCAATGCTCCCTGAAAGCGCAATTACTTTTGCCACAGCTGTGGTAATGCTTTCCATATTTCTAACATCCAAAGCAATAAGCGGAAATAACGAATTGATGATTTTTTCAGGATTCCTACTTGTTCCATATACCGTAAAACCTTTGTGGAATAAAAACTCTCCAATGGCTTTGCCAATTCCTGATGAACCTCCGGTGATTAAAACTACTTTACTCATTTTTAATTTTTAGAATAATAATTTTATAAAGATAAATATATTTTAGAATTTCTATAAACAAAAAAATCTTCCTATTGGAAGATTAACGTTTAATAAAAAATGGCAAGCGACCTACATCGCACCGCTCAACCACATACCTTTGCTATGTTCCCATCCTGGAGGAGTTTGCAGGAGCTGGTCGTGTAGGACTTGCCGGTGCAAAGATATAATCTTTTTGTATTTTTGCAAGAAAGTAATTGATATAAATTAAATTTGTATCTTGATTTTTTAAATTTAGATTTTATGAAAATGTATAAAGCAGTAACATTCATTTTATTAGCCTTTATTTTTGCCAAATGCAGCGATAACAATAAGGATAAAGCCAACTATTTTAGCTTTGACGACAGTATTTTGAAACCCAAATATCAATCCACAGACAAAGTGGATTTGAAGATTCTGAATTCCAAAGACAAAACTATAGACAGTATTGTTTATTTTGTCAATGATATAAAAACAATTACTACCAAAGGAAATGCCGCCTTTTCATTTGATTTAAAAGGTAAAAAATTGGGCTACCAAAATTTGAAAGCATTAGTTTACTTTGAAAGTGATACAATTTCAACCCAAACAAGAATAGAATTAGTTGCCGATGTAGCGCCAAAATTATTGAAATATACCGTTGTCAATACCTATTCACATAATGTAAATGCTTTCACCGAAGGGTTTGAATTTTTTAGAGATACATTAATGGAAAGCACGGGGCAAAACGGGAAATCCTATTTTGCCAAAACCGATTATAAAACGGGGGAAATCATCAAAAAAGTGGATATTGACCAACAATATTTTGGAGAAGGAATTACGGTGGTTAAAGATAAAATTTACCAATTAACCTGGCAATCCGCTGTTGGATTTATATATGATGCCAACACGCTGAAAAAATTAAAAACCTTCAACTTTGATAAAAAAATTGAAGGTTGGGGAATGACCAATGATGGGCAATACATTTACCAATCGGATGGTACGGAGAAAGTTTGGAAAATGGATCCCGAAACCCAGAAAATGATTAGTTATGTGAATGTGTATACCAACGACAGCAAAATTAAAAGCGTGAATGAGTTGGAATGGATTGAAGGAAAAATATATGGTAACATTTGGCAAAAAGATGCTATAGCGGTTATCAATCCTGAAACTGGAGCTGTGGAAGGCGTTTTGGATTTATCTGCGTTACGTGCTAAAGTAACCAATGCCGCTGCTGAAGTTCTTAACGGAATTGCTTATAACAAAAAGACGAATACCATTTTTGTTACGGGTAAAAATTGGGATAAAACCTTTGAGCTAAAAATTTCAAATTAAAAAAAAACAGCTATCATCTCTGTTTTTTTTATCTTTTTTTCTTAGTGACTTTTGTTTTGGGCGTGGTGGCTTTTACTGCAGATTTTGCCTCCAAATATTTTTTAACCACCGGACTGTATGTCAATTTGTTTTCCTGCGTTTTGTCCTTCAACGTTACATCACCATCTGGTAATAAAGCAAACTCATAGCCTTCTCTTCGCACTCTTTGTTGGGTTTCAGAAGCATTTTTTAATCTATCCAAAAACACTTTTTCGGTGATATTTGTAGTTTTTTGAATATTTCCCAAAGCCAAAGTTTTGGATGTTATTTCAAAAATTTCGGAATAAACCGATACAACATCTTCTATTTTTAAATCGGTTTTTGTTGTGGTATTTTCATTCCAAGTAACTAGATATAAAGGGGTTTGTTTGGTGGTAAAAAGTGTGATTTTACAGTCAGTCGGTAGATTTTTAACATCAACTGTTTTTAAAACTATCGTATCTTTTGTTGCGCCATTATTCACAAATAAGTAAAAATTGTCTTTTACAATTTCCGCCGAAAGATTGGCTGCTGTTGCCAGTACAATTGAAACCGGCTTTTTTGTAGCGACTTTCTTTTTCTGACTGTAGATAGAAGTAGAAAAAAACGATATTAAAAGGTATAGGATTATTTTTTTCATAATAAATTTGGATTTCAAATTGGTCGAAAATACAAATTTATTTGTTACAAAATTGTAAGCACAAATATTTAACACTACTAACTAATTTGCATAAAAAAAACTGAGCTATTTCTAACTCAGTTTTCTTAAAAAATAAAAGGAATAATTATTCGCTTTTTGTTCTAATTGATAATGGAATAGCTAATCTTGGAATATAATTAACTAAAGCAGAAACTATAGCATATAAGAAATTATAGATTGCTAAGTTTACATATAATACAACAAGTCCAACTAAAACGTTTATATAAGCACCTGCTACAATCATTAAATCATTAGCATCCCAAATGAAATCACCTCCAAAAGTTTGTGTTGAATTCATTTTAAAATCAGTAAAAGAATGAAGAATAGAAACCATTGCATCCATATGAAAAGTGGACAACAATTCGGAAATTGCATTCATAGGCAAAGAATACAAGCCGCCAATATGACTTAAAATAGAATAATTTGAAAATGATGACAACAAATCCGCATCAAATACGAAAGACAAAGTTAAATTTAAAGCAAAGATTAAACCTGCAATTGCAGCTACTTCTCCAATAATTCTAATATTTGTAGTTACAAAATCTTTAAAAACAAATTCAACCATTCCTTTATGAGAACCACCAAGGCTCTCCCCTCTTGATCTAATTACTTGTGCAATTGGGAAAGCAGAATACGCTAGCAAAACAAATGTTAGAACACTTCCAATCATTCCAATTCCACTTACTGCTGGATTTTGAAAATAATCCATTGCAGCATTTACAACTCCATACTCCATGGCAAGAAGAAAAACTAATGCAGCAATTTGATAAATGGTTTTAACATAGCATCGAATTCCATCTTTGGAATCAAAACTATCGACAGCAGCATTCAGTTTTGCATTTAATACTTTTTGATTTACCATTTGTGGAAAATCAAGAATTTGATGAAAAATTTGTTTCATTGTAATTAAATTTAGGTTTTCTTACTCGTATGGCTTTTCGGCACCGCCCCGTTTATTAAAGTGGTTTCTGGACTCCACTAGATTCATATGTATTGCTTAAATTTATGATGAATCATTATCAAAACTAATAAATA
>CAIMMM010000160.1 GCA_903842575.1 uncultured Bacteroidota bacterium
GTTGAAAAAATATAAAGATGACGTGCCTATGGCTTATGAATCCCTTTTCAATGATTTGAATAAAAGCTTGATTACCTTTATGGATAAAAAGAAAAAAGGGGAGAAATGGTAATCTACAAAACGGTATAAATAAAAAAGCATCCGAAAGGATGCTTTTTTATGGTTTATTAATTTTGAATTTTGAATTTATAAACAATACTTCCCACTTGTCTTTCGGTCCCATCTGGACTAGGCTCCCATTTGGTTCTCATTGCTGCTTTTTTAGCTTCAGTTAAAAGGCAATTATCAGAATTTGTAGTTCCTCTATATCCTGGTTTGGCATCAATAGCATTTCCGTTTTTATCTACTGTAATTTGTACCACTACAGTGCCATATTCATTACCGCAATTGTATTCTGGCGCAGGTTTGCTCAACGCTTTTCTATTGCCTAAAGAATATCCAGATCCGTTCCCAATACCACTTCCATTTCCACCACCGCTTCCCGAACCAGAGCCGCTTCCCGAACCAGTCCCGTTACCCGCTCCATTTCCGCCACCAGCACCACCACCTGTTCCTCCACCATTAGCATACCCTTCAGAGCTTAAACTACCATTGGCTTTTCCTTTGTTGCCCGCTACTTTATCATCGCCATCACCGCCTTTGTTTGAATTAAGGATACTTGATAGGGCATCATTGGTGTTTTTGGTTACTTTGGGTTTTTCAATTACAGGTTTTACCACTTTAGTGACTACTATAGGTGTTTTCTTTGGATTTACAGTTTTTGTAACTGTAGCATTAACATCAACATTATTGTCATCGGTGATGATGTCTTCTTCGGGAGTTGCTTTTGTAGGTTGTGCTTTTACTTGGTCTTTAACATTAACTACTTCGCTTTTGATATCTTTTCCTAAACCAAAATCGCTATCGCCAAAATTCATTTCAATGCCGCCACCGCCACCGCCGCCCATCAGTTCTTTTAAATTGGAAGGAGGCCAAAATCGGATAAAGAATAATAGTAGTAATAGCAATATATAAATTGCTGTTGCCATTCCCAATGATTTCTGCTTGTCTGTGGCTACACCCATTTTTGTACGTGCGTTAGATTTACTTTTAAAAACGGTTAAATTTACTAAAAATTGTTTTCGATAGTATTAAAATATCGTTAAACCAATTGTTTCAAAGCAATTTCAAAGGCTGTAGCACTGATATTCTTCTTGTCCGAATTTAAGGCATGAGCTTTTTCCAGTGCTTTTTTAATGGTTTCTGAAATGTCATAGAAAATAGCTTCGTCTGTCATTTGTACTTTTTTTTCCATGAAATAAGCAAAAACCCTAGCCATACCGCAGTTTGAAATAAAATCTGGAATTAAACTCACCTTGCGATCCGTTTCTTCCATGATGCTTCCAAAGAAAATTTCTTTGTCGGCAAAAGGAACATTGGCACCACATGAAATCACTTCCAATCCTGATTCAATTAAACTGTCAATTTGAGCTTTAGTAACCAAACGAGAAGCAGCGCAAGGAGCAAAAACCGCTGCGCCTAGTTTCCATATTTTTTCATTGATTTCAGCAAATGGAATCATGTTTTGAGCAACTAATTTGTTGCCGTCTTTATTTAAAAAAAGTCTTTTTATTTCTTCATATGTAAAACCGTCTTCGTTGATAATACCACCATCACGGTCAATAATTCCAACTATAGAAGCACCCATTTCCGATAAATAGAAAGCTGCAGCTGAACCTACATTTCCAAAACCTTGCACTATGGCTTTTTTGCCCTTGATATCGCCACCATAAATTTGATAATAATGACGCGCTGCTTCGGCAACACCATACCCCGTTATCATATCGGCAACAGTATATTTTCGCAAAACATCAGGTGAAAATTTCGGATTTTCGATAACCTTAATCACTCCTTGACGCAATTGTCCAATTCTATTAATCTTATCGGCTTCAGTAGGTTTAAAGTGCCCGTTAAAAACACCTTCCTGAGGATGCCAAACGCCACATTCTTCCGTGAACGGAATTACTTCATGGATTTCGTCTACATTCAAATCGCCACCCGTTCCGTAATAACTTTTTAATAAGGGGGAAACTGCTTTATACCAGCGTTGTAAAACGCCCTTTTTTCTTGGATCATTTGGGTCAAAATTTATCCCCGATTTAGCTCCTCCAATCGAAGGACCAGAAACGGTGAATTTTACTTCCATTGTTTTTGCCAAAGACAAAACTTCATTCATATCCAGGCCTTTCCTCATTCGCGTTCCGCCACCAGCGGCACCGCCACGAAGCGAATTGATTACTGTCCAGCCTTCGGCTTCGGTTTCTGTATCTTTCCAATTGAATACAATCTCGGGTTGCTTATTCTCATATTTTTGAAGTAAATCTTTCATTGCATGGTTTAATTTGTGGCGCAAATGTAATTATATATTTGTTTACTTTTATACCCAATATAGCTAACTATGATGTTTGAAAAAAGGTATCGCTTTTTTGGTTTTTTGTGCAGTGTAATATTGTTTATTATTTTTACTAATTGCAGTAGTGACACTAGTAGAAGTGCCTCTACAACATTTGAAGTGCCAACGGTAGAGAATATTGTATTATATGAAATTAATATAAGTGCATTTAGTAGTACTAAAAACTTTCAGGGTGTAACGGCTCGTCTGGATCAAATTAAAGAGTTGGGGGTAAATACAATTTGGTTAATGCCAATTTATCAGGTTGGTGTTGTCAATTCATTTGGTTCACCATATTGTGTTAAGAATTATACGAAATTAAATCCGCAATTTGGAACGCTTGCCGATTTACAGTATTTGATTCAGAAGGCACACGAGAAAAATATAGCAGTTATTTTGGATTGGGTAGCCAATCATACCTCATGGGACAATGTTTGGATGAGCAATCCCAGTTGGTACACCCAAGATAGTAATGGAAACATTATTAGCCCAGCAGGAACAAACTGGAACGATGTTGCGGATTTGAGTTTTAACAATGACACTATGAGATTGGCCATGATTGACGCTATGAAATACTGGATTGACACCACAGATATTGATGGTTTTCGATGTGATGCTGCCGATTTTGTGCCGTTTGATTTTTGGCAACAAGCCATTTCATCATTAAATGCTATTCCTAATAAACATTTAATTATGTTGGCTGAAGGAGCGCGAAATGATCATTTTACGGCTGGGTTTCAAATGAATTTTTCTTGGAATTATTTGGGTTCGTTGAAAAACGTTTTTACCAGTGGACAAGATGTTGCTACATTATTTGCTACAAATACTAGTGAATATGCAGTTGTGCCAGCTGGCAAAAGAAAACTTAGGTTTACAACGAATCATGATGAGTCAAATCAAGCCACACCAATCACTGTTTTTGGCAACAAACAAGCAGCGTTGGCGGCTTCCGTAATCACAATTTATATGGAAGGCGTTCCGCTATTGTATTGTGGTCAAGAAGTTGGCGTCAGTCTTTCTTCGGTTTATAATGGAAGTAATACTATCAATTGGACTGTAAACGGAGACATGCTTGGGGAATACAAAAAAATGATGCGATTTTATGCAACTTCGGATGCTGCCCGCAAAGGAAGTTTGATAACTTTTGACAATCCTAATGTAGTTATTTTTGAAAAAAGTATGGGAGCGGAACATGTTTTGGTTATGGTTAATACACGAGCTACCAGCAAAACAGTTGGGATTCCTTTGGTTTTGCAAACCAATTGGACTAATGTTCTGAGCAATGTTGCTAAGACGCTTTCAAGTAGCTTGACTTTGGCTCCAAATGAGTATTTGATTTTGAGAAATTAAATGAAAGCTAAAATGTATAAATCATTCCACTACTATGGTCGAATTTTGCTCCAGTAACGCTACTCAAAACATTAATCTCACCGCTTAGTTTCAAAACGCCAAGCAAGGCAAAAATCAACGCTTCTTTGTATTCTAAAATTTTAGTGTCTGGGATTATGATTTCAATTTTTGGTAAATAATGTTGGGTTCTTTCCAGTAGAAAATCATTGTAGGCTCCGCCACCAGTTATTAATAGTTTACCCTTTTTTCCGTCTAATACATTTTCAATCTGCATCGCAATATGTTCCGTAAATGTGCGCATTTTGTCTTCTATAACGATAGCGTATTTTTCTACTAACGGCAAAACAGTTTCTTTTACAAATTCAAATCCGAGCGATTTTGGAAACGGTTTTTTGTAATAATCTAAATCATTCAATTTGGATAATAGTTCGCTATTGATTTTTCCCGAACGCGCCAGTTGTCCTTTGTTGTCATAATCCAAACCTAATGTATTGGCATAATAATTTAAAACGGTATTTACAGGCGATATATCAAAGGCAATTCGAGTGTTGTTTTGCTCGAAAGAAATATTAGAAAACCCTCCCAAATTCAAACAATAATCATAATCCGAAAACAAAATTTGGTCGCCAATAGGCACTAATGGCGCGCCTTGTCCTCCCAATTCCACATCTTGAACCCGGAAATCACAAACTACGGTTTGTTGAGTAATTGTAGCAATATTTGGAAGATTGCCAATTTGTAGCGTAAACCCATTTTGAGGTTGGTGTAAAATAGTATGTCCATGACTGCAAACAGCATCTAGGTTCTTAAGGTTGTTTTTTTTAATAAAACTAGCGATAATTTTACCAAGCAAATCGGTGTAGTTTTCGTTGAGTTCGAGTAATGCTGTTTCGGAAAAAGTTACCGCATTTTTGAGTTGGTTAAGCCAATATTCAGAATACGAAATCGTTTCGCTTTCCAGAATTTCAAAACGCCATTTTTCGTTCTCATTTGTAAAATGAATGTGTGACAAATCAACGCCATCAAGCGAAGTACCCGACATTACGCCAATTACATTATAGGTTTCTTTTAACATTGTCTAAAATTACGAAATCGTTTGAGATTTTAATTTTAAAATCTTACTTTTGAGCACCAAAAATAAGCAAACTACAATTCAAATAACTTCTAAATATGGATTTTAATTTAACCGAAGAACATTTAATGATACAACAAGCAGCCAAAGATTTTGCAGTTGCAGAATTGTTGCCTGGCGTAATTGAAAGAGATGAACATTCTAAGTTTCCAACCGAGCAAGTCAAAATGATGGCCGAACTTGGGTTTCTTGGAATGATGGTGGATCCAAAATATGGTGGTTCAGGATTGGATAGTGTTTCTTATGTTTTGGCAATGACCGAAATTGCAAAAGTGGATGCTTCAGCTGCTGTGATTATGTCTGTGAACAATTCCCTTGTTTGTGCCGGAATGGAAAAGTATTGTAGCGAAGAACAAAAAATGAAATACCTGGTTCCTCTTGCAAAAGGAGAAGTTATTGGTGCTTTTTGTTTGTCCGAACCGGAAGCGGGAAGCGATGCTACTTCTCAAAAAACAACCGCTATTGACAAAGGCGATTATTATTTATTAAACGGTACCAAAAACTGGATTACGAACGGAGCAACGGCTTCAACGTATTTGGTTATTGCGCAAACCGATGTTGAAAAAGGACACAAAGGAATCAATGCGTTTATCGTTGAAAAGGGGTGGACAGGTTTTGATATCGGACCAAAAGAAAAGAAAATGGGAATTCGCGGAAGTGATACTCATTCGCTCATGTTTAATGATGTTAAAGTTCCTAAAGAAAATAGAATTGGTGATGATGGTTTCGGATTTAGTTTTGCCATGAATGTATTGAACGGAGGCAGAATTGGGATTGCATCACAAGCTTTAGGAATTGCAACAGGCGCTTATGAACTAGCTTTGAAATACTCACACGAAAGAAAAGCATTTGGTAAAGAAATTTTTAACCACCAAGTTATTGCGTTTAAATTGGCCGATATGTATGTAAAAGTTACAGCTGCAAAATTGTTAATCATGAAAGCGGCCTGCGAAAAAGATGAAGGAAAAGACATTGCGCAGTCGGGTGCGATGGCAAAATTATATGCTTCGGAAATAGCTTTGGAAGTGGCTAATGAAGCCGTTCAAATTCACGGTGGAAATGGTTATGTAGCCGAGTATCATGTGGAACGCATGATGCGTGATTCGAAAATTACTCAAATTTATGAAGGGACTTCTGAAATTCAACGTATCGTAATTTCAAGAGGATTGGTTTTATAGAACCGCTCAAATTAATATTTAAACCCTTTCATTGTTAACTTTGAAAGGGTTTTTTAATTGCCAAAATTGCTAAATCAATTCTTATTAAAATAAATAGTCAGAAGATTGAAAAATAGCGGTCCTAATTTGTGAGGTATAACATTTCTTTACTTTTAGTATCTTTACGGCAATAAAATCACAAATGAAAAATATCATCATCACTGGAACTTCTCGCGGAATTGGTTTTGAACTCGCTTTGCAATTTGCCGATGCGGGACATCAGGTTTTAGCAATCTCTAGAAAAATACCGCAAAAATTAATGGGGCATCAAAATATTTCATGCCTTTCGGTAGATTTGTCTAAAGAAAGTGATTTGATATTGGTGGATAATTTTCTTTCCAGTTCATGGAAAAGAGCGGATATAATTATTCACAATGCAGGTAGTTTACTGCTAAAGCCATTTGCTCAGACTACCCAAGAAGATTTCGAAAATGTTTACAAAGTCAATGTTTTTGGCGTAGCCAATTTAACTAGAATTGTATTGCCTTATCTTCAAAAAGGAAGTCATGTAGTTTCAATAAGTTCTATGGGTGGTATTCAAGGCAGCATGAAATTCGCTGGGCTTTCGGCTTATAGTTCCAGTAAAGGTGCGGTGATTACGCTGTCAGAATTATTGGCTGAAGAATATGCGGCACAAGGCATTGCGTTTAATGTTTTGGCACTTGGTGCTGTAAATACCGAAATGCTTCAAGAAGCTTTCCCGGGTTATGAAGCACCAATTTCAGCAAAGGAAATGGCGGATTATATTTTTAATTTTGCGCTTACAGGAAATAAATACCATAATGGAAAAGTGATTCAAGTTTCCTCTAGTACTCCATAAAAGGTTGATGGTTGATGGTTGACAGTTGATGGAAAACAACCGACAACCGACAGCCGACAACCGATAACCAAAATATGAGCGAAGTCCTTTCTAAATATTTACCAGAACATGCTGTTCATTCCTGCTTTGAATTAATCAAAAGCAACAATGTGCATTTAAAAATTGTTAATGAACGCCTAACCCGTCATGGTGATTATCGCAAAGCGATTAATGGGAAACACGAAATCACTGTAAATTCCAGTTTGAATAAATACAGATTTCTTATTACACTCGTTCATGAAATTGCTCATTTAGCCGCATTTGAAAATTATGGCAGAATGATAAAACCTCATGGGAATGAATGGAAATTAACGTTTCAACGATTGATGGCGCCTTTTATTCGACCGGAAATTTTTCCCCATTCTGTATTGCCCTTAGTAGCCAATCATTTTAGAAACCCTACAGCGAGTAGCGATACCGACGCGCGTTTGGCGTATGCATTAAAGCAATTTGATGAACGAAAACCCGATATTCTTTTTGTGCATGAAGTGCCAAGTGGCAGTATGTTCCGAATAAAAAACGGAAAAATATTTCAAAAAAAAGGGTTAAGGGTCAAGCGATACGAATGTTTAGAAATAAAAACAGGAAAGTTATATTTGTTTAATGCTAATGCTGAGGTAGAAATTTTGCCGGGTTAAGCTACAAAACACTTTTTAACTTTGTAACTTTACGGCTTTGCAACTCTAAAGAAAATGAACAAAAATTATTACGCAATATTAATGGCTGGGGGAGTTGGCTCCCGATTTTGGCCCGTAAGTACCACCGATTTTCCAAAACAATTTCACGATATGTTAGGTTCCGGAGATACTTTGATACAAAAAACATTCAGTCGTTTGTCAAAGTTAATTCCAGTGGAAAACATTTTAATTTTAACAAACGAACGCTATAATGGTTTGGTATTGGAACAATTGCCAATGGTGAAACAAGAGCAGGTTTTATTGGAACCGGCTATGCGAAATACAGCACCTTGTATTTTATATGCTTCGCTAAAAATTAAAAAACTAAACCCCGATGCGGTTATGGTGGTTGCTCCAAGTGACCATTGGATTGAAGATGAAGACGAATTTGCAAGAAACCTACAGCAGTGTTTTGATTTTTGCCAAAAGGAAAATGCGTTAATGACTTTAGGGATTCAACCTACATTTCCCAACACAGGTTTTGGCTATATAGAATTTGATAAAACCGATAACAATCCCATAAAAAAAGTAAATCAATTTCGCGAAAAACCCGATTATGAAACGGCAAAATCCTTTCTAGCTAGTGGTAATTTTCTTTGGAATGGTGGTATTTTTATTTGGAGTGCGAAAGCCATTACGGAAGCTTTCGAAAAATTACAACCTCAAATGGATGCCTTGTTTAAACAAGGATTGGAAAGCTACAATACAAATAACGAAAAGCAATTTATAGATATTAATTACGCCAAAGCAGAGGATGTTTCGATTGATTATGCAGTGATGGAAAAAGCCAAAAACGTATTTGTACTTCCCGCAACTTTTGATTGGAATGACCTGGGAACGTGGGGTTCACTACATGAAAAATTAGATAAAGACGAAAATAATAATGCCGTTGTAAATGCAACGGTAGTTTTGGAAAACGCTTCCAACAATATCATCAGAGCCGATGGGAAGAAGCTTATCATTATAGATGGATTGGACGATTATATCATAGTGGATAAGGATGATGTACTTATGATTTATCCCAAAAGTAAAGAGCAGGATATTAAGCGAATAACTGCAATAGCTAATAAGTTATAAAGAAAAACTGCAGTAAATCAGATTTTTTTTACGCAACCTTATGGTAATTAATGTATCTTGCTACTAAAGCAATAAAGAATATGAGCCAGCTCCTTTTTCAAAAATTTAAGTTTACTTTTATTCTTTTTATTGCTATACTTTTCAGTCAGTTTTCCTATTCCCAATTATCTAATTTTACATTACTGATAACACCTTCCAACGAGACTTGTGCAGGAAATGGGAGTTTAACCTTTACCGTTTCCGGAACCACAGTTGGTGCAACCATGTTATATAGTGTATACCTACTTCCCAATATCACTACACCCATTTCCACGTTTTCTGAAAATACATTTGGGGGATTAGTTGCTGGAAATTATACTGTTATTGCCACACAAACATTGGGAAGTGATAGTGGTGCGCAACAGCAAAATGTTACCATCACAAGTCAGATAGTTCCGTTAACCTATCAATTAGTTGGTGGCAATGCCACTTGCGGAAGTGATGGAAATATTACGGTTAATGTGACAACTGGAACGGCAGTTTCCTACGAAATTTTTGCAGGACCAATAATTAAACCACTTCAAACTTCGAATATTTTTACTGGTTTGACTGAGGGAACGTATCAAGTGCGAGTTTTTAATGCTTGCGGGGAAGGCGTTGTACAAAGTTATATTCTCACAGCTACCTCTGCAGGATTATCTATTTCAAATTTAATTTACAATCCACCATTGACCTGTGGTTCTGTATTGGTAAGTCATGTCTTATTTCACAATAGTGCTACAGCGTTTGTCTACCCGCTTACAATTGTATGTACCGTCTATCCGCCAACGGGTTCGCCAATAGTTTTTACTCAAACCCTAACAACTGGCGATGCAAACAACCTAACGTATTCTCAAAATATTCCTTTGTTTCCCAATCAAAATTACACCTATAATTTAACGATAACCGATGGCTGTGGAAATACTTATATTAAAAACAACAATGTCGTAAACTCTAATATTACACCTATTGCACAGCCATATCCAATGAGTTGTAATTTAAGTGAGGTTTTTATAAGAGTGGTGCAAACGGTTATTTTAACTTCCGCTCCGGCAGCCTATTCCCTTGCATTGCCCCACAGTTATACTTCCGGAATCGCTTTAGGGAGTGTTGCCATACAAAATCTTCCACCGGGAACTTATAGTTTCACCGTGACCGATGTTTGTGGTAATGCCCATATACTCAATGTTACCATTCCGCCACCGCCAGTACAAAATCCCACTTTTTTAATTAGAGAAGGCTGTGATGAACAAACGGGTTCAGTCATGATTAAAAGTGAAAATGGGAATATGGTATCGATGATGATTGTAGAAGCACCGTCAGCGTACTCCAGCCCTTTGCCTCATAATGTTTCTTTCAACATTAGTCCCAACAGTTCTAATTTCATGATAAACTCTTTACCCATTGGAAATTACAAATTTCATTTTGTGGATGTTTGTGGCAATGAGTTTGATGTTTTGATAACGCTCCAGGGATTTCATATGACAGCGAATACTTTCTCCATTACTGAAAATTGCAGCTCTTTTAATTTAACATTGCATCACGCGAATAATAGTCCGTTTACAAATACTTTTTGGATACAGGAATACAACGCGGTTATCAATCAATGGACTAATCCTTCAACGGGAGCTGTTTATACCGATGGAACGGAACTCAGTGCTGTTAATTCGGTAAGTTTGACGAACAACGGCACTACTATTAATTTGGCCTATTCCGGAAATTTCAGGATAATTATGGGGTTTAAAATTTTTGGAAATGGCACTTTTATAGACCAAAATTGTTTTAGGGTTTTGGGTGAATTTGAATTCATTAGCGGTCCAAAAATTAATAATGTTTATAGTTTTTCATGCGGTAACAATGCATCCGATGTTGTGGTAGAAGCTTCGGGTTTAGGGCCATTAATTTACAGAATAACAACTAAAAACGGAAATCCATTTGTGGTACAAAATGGCAATTCAAATATTTTCCTGGGATTAGAACCTGCCATATATACTTTTCAGGTGGAAGACGTTTGCGGTAATATTTTGAACCGCGTTTTCGATGTTAGTACACCTTATGTTTTTTCAGTAACGCCAACCAATTTATGTCAGGGACAAGCGGGTTCGTTATCGGTTCCAAGTTTTTCTTTCTTAAACTACCAATGGTGGGAAGGAAATAATACAACTACAATTCTCAGCACGACTTCGACATTAGCTTTTCCAAACTTTAATCCGGCTACCGATAACGGAATTTATCACGTGAGTATTTCCAATCCCGGGAATGCCAATTCGTGTGTTAATTTTACTTTAGACTTTTATATTTCGGCAACATCAAGCAATCCCAATGCAGGCATAGGGATTGCTGTTTCCTATTGTGGTAATCAGGGAACGATTGATTTATTTACGCTTTTAACTGGTACATTTGATACTAATGGAACTTGGCAAGAAACTTCGAATAGCGGAGCTTTGAATAACAATTTATGGAATTCCACAACAGTATCAGCGGGCAATTATCAATTCGAATACAGAGTCAATGGTCTTTGTGCTTCTTTTGACGAATCCTTTGTTACGATTACGTTTAAACCCATCCCGGAAACACCGGTTGCCTTCTTGGAACAAGTAGTTTGTGATTCCCAATCGTTAAATTTAATGGCTACGACAATACCGAATATTACCTATGAATGGTCGGGACCCAATGGGTTTACTTCCAACGAACAAAACCCAACAGTCAGTCCGGTTTCGGAATTGAACAATGGAATTTATACGGTAAAAGCTATTGAAAATGGCTGCGAGTCCGGGGTTTCTTCTGTTGAGGTTACGGTAGGTTCCTTGCCTCAATTTACTCTCGAAATTACTTGTATTGAAAATGCCTTCACGATAACGTCAACAGTTATAAATAATGGAGGTAGCCCTCTGAATTTTTCATGGACTGGACCTGATAATTTTACCAGCACTGAAAATCCAATCAATATTACCGGATTGGAAAAAGGCGAATATTTTTTAACGGTTACCAATGCTGAGGGTTGTTCTTTTATCGATTCGATTGAAGTTTCAAATACCTTATGTGTTATTCCACAAGGGGTATCGGTAAACGATGACGGGGATAATGACACTTTTAATTTATCAAGTTTTGATGTCACTAATTTGAAAATCTTTAATCGCTATGGGATGGTTGTTTTTGAACAAAATAATTACACCAATCAATGGCATGGACAGGATTATAATAATAACGAATTGCCAGTGGCAACTTATTACTATTTGATAAGGTTATTAACGGGAGAAGCTAAGACAGGTTGGGTTTACTTAATAAGGAAGTAGTTATTCTTCTTTATTCTGTGCTTTCCTAATTTTTTTGAAAAGATTGGAGGAGTACACAAAATCAACAATGGCTTCATTATCAGTTTTAAAAATGTCTTTTTTGGTACCCTCCCATGCCAAAACACCTTCTTTTAGAAAAATGATTTTTTCGCCAATTTCCATCACCGAATTCATGTCATGGGTGTTGATAACCGTTGTAATATTATATTCGGCAGTAATCTCTCGAATTAAATTATCAATAACGATGGCTGTTTTTGGATCCAAACCCGAATTGGGTTCGTCACAAAACAAATACTTCGGATTGTTCACAATAGCACGTGCAATGGCAACACGTTTCTGCATTCCACCCGAAATTTCAGAGGGTTTTTTGAGATTTGCATTTTCTAAATGCACTCGATTTATTACAAAATTCACTCTTTCTGCAATTTCAGCATCTGATTTATCGGAAAACATTTTTAATGGAAACCCAATATTTTCTTCAACAGTCATACTGTCAAACAAAGCGCCACCTTGAAAAACCATGCCTATTTCTGTGCGCAATTCTCGTTTTTCATTATCTTTAAGTTCTGAATAAATTCTGCCATCAAATGAAATAGTACCTTTATCAGGGGTATGAATTCCCAACAAACTTTTTAATAAAACGGTTTTCCCTGAGCCACTTTGTCCAATGATTAAATTGGTTTTCCCCGTTTCGAAAACAGCTGAAATCCCTTTTAAAACCATGGAACCTCCAAACGATTTTTCTATATCTTTTATCGTTATCATTTGCTAAGCAATAATTGGGTTAGGATATAATTGGTCAAAATAATGGCAACACTCGTCCAAACAAAAGCTACGGTACTGGCTTTGCCAACTTCTAGTGCACCACCTTTCATATAATAACCATGAAATGAAGGAATCGTTGCTAAAAGCAAAGCAAAGAGGATGGTTTTTATAAATGCATATGCAATGTGAAACGGTATAAATTCTGTTTGCAAACCTTGAATGAATTCATCGCTGGAAGTAAATCCTCCATAAACACCAGCTATCCAGCCGCCAAGAATACCAAGAAACATGCTAATTCCAATAACAAAAGGGTAGAGGAGTAGTGCTATTAATTTTGGAAAAACCAAGTAATTAAGCGAATTAACCCCCATAACTTCTAAGGCATCTATTTGTTCGGTTACCCGCATAGAACCAATACTGGACGTTATAAACGAGCCCATTTTTCCCGCCATGATGATAGAAATAAATGTTGGAGCAAATTCTAGTATTACCGATTGCCGTGTGGCAAAACCAATTAAGTATTTAGGGATTAATGGATTAGTCAAATTTAGCGCCGTTTGAATGGAGACTACACCACCAACAAAGAAAGAAATGAAGGCGACAATTCCAAGCGAACCAATAATTAAATCGTCAATTTCTTTAAAAATAAGCACTCTCATTGCCGACCATTTTGTTGGCTTTTTGAATACTTCTTTAATCATCAAGAAATACTTTCCAATTTGCGATAAATAGCGAATGAGCATCATAGTATTTAAATAGGGTCAAAAATAGTTATAAGTTGTGAGTAATAAGTTATGAGTGGTGTGTTTTAGTTTAAAACAATTTCTCTTTTATCTTTCTCCAACGATAGTTACGAATGAATTTAGCTTGTTCCTCAGTAACTAAAAGGGGGCTTTTCTCCGATTTGGCTTTCCGAAATCCTTTGATATAATCAAAAAATAAAAGCGGTTTCTTTTTCATCATCGCCAATTTTGCCGAAGCAATTGTGGTTATTAGAAACCCATAACCCAAAGTGTAAAATGCTTCGCCTTGTTTGTAACGCGCTGTTTTGTTGTAGTTAGCACCCGTTGGTTTTAGATGTTTTACTTTCAAAGAAAAATCGGTTACTACTTTCCAATTATAAAACTTACAGAGTAATTCATCCACAGTGTCCCAGCCCATTGCGGGTTTTAATCCGCCTATTTGCTTAAAAGTTTCTTTTCTGTAGGCTTTGAAAGCACCACGAATATGATCTTTATCTGTTAAATTTTCTAAAATCCATTCGCCGTTTTTTTCGATATAGGCAAATCCACCAACCATTCCAATTTTTGAATCGGATTGGAAGTGTTGGATAATGGTTTCGAAATAGTTGGTAGGGAAAATTAAATCGGCATCAACTTTTACTATAAAATCATAATGGTCATCTAATGTTCCCAAACCTTTTTGAAACGCTTGTATGACTTTGCTTCCAGGCAAATGAATTGCATCGGAAGTTTTGTAGACTAAGGAGATAAAGGAATAATTTTTAGCGAATTCCAAAACAATTGCTGCAGTCGTATCGGTAGAATTATCATTAACCACCACAATTTTTGAAGGCAAAACAGTTTGTGTTACCAAAGATTGTAAAGTAAGCGAAATATATGCTTCTTCGTTGTGAGAAGGAATGACAATATAGTAGTTCATTATTTTACTTTTTCGGCAAAAACAATATAATATCGGGGAGTGAAATAGCGAAGCAAAGGTCTAAAGCCAACCTTTTTAACGGGATGCGTAAATTTTTCACGAGCAATAATTTTCCAGCCTGTCTTTTCCAAAAGCCAATCCAATTGCCAATCTTCAAATTCGTGATAATGTCTGTCCCACATATCGGTTTTACTTCTATAGGCTGGAGAAAACCATAAACGTAGAGGAATTGAAATCAACAATTTATCACATTTAACGTTTTCTAATATGGTATAGGGATTCAATAAATGTTCGAAAATTTCAAAGGCTGTAAAAACGGTATAGGTTTCTTTTTGTAAAGCAGTTTGGTTATTGTCTAAATCTTCACCTGTTGTGTTTTTTACGGTATATTCATTTTCTTCCATTATTTTGGAAAATGGATTGGGAACTCCTAAATCAAAGATGATTTCTGAAGTTGAAATGTGTTTTTGTAAAAATTCTAAGGTATGCTTAAAGCGTTTGTTTGGAAAAGTTTTCTCGTACATAATTACAATCTATAAACGATGGCGTTGATATTCATTCCAGCGCCAACCGATGCAAAGATAATAACATCTCCTTTATGTACTTCTTGATTTTCTAATTTTCCTTTAATAAGTAAATCGTATAAGGTTGGGACCGTTGCCACACTGGAATTTCCAAGTTTATGGATGCTCATAGGCATTATGCCTTCTGGTGTGTTTTGGTTATAAAGTTTAAAAAATCGATTTATAATGGCTTCATCCATTTTTTCATTGGCTTGATGAATGAGTACTTTTTTTACTTCACTAATATCAATTCCTGTTTCATCCAGACATTCTTTCATTGCGTTCGGAACTTGACTTAAAGCAAATTCGTAAATTTTTCTTCCATGCATTTTTATGTAACGCACATCGGGATCTAGTTCTTTATTAAAAGAATTCCCAAAAAACAGATAATCGGCTTCATCTGTAGCAAAAGTTGCCGAAGTATGGTTTAAAATTCCTCCTTCATCTGTTGTTGCTTCTAAAATTGTTGCGCCCGCGCCATCGGAGTAAATCATACTATCTCTGTCGTGAATGTCCACTACTCTTGATAATGTTTCTGCACCAATAACTAAACATTTTTTTGCTATTCCAGCTTTAATAAAAGCATTAGCTTGAATTACGCCTTCTATCCAGCCAGGACACCCAAAAAGGACATCGTAAGCTACACATTTCGGGTTTTTTATACGGAGTTTTTGTTTCACTCTTGCTGCTAAACTTGGTATGGCATCCCCTTGAATGGCGCCTAGTTTGACGTTCCCAAAATTATGAGCAAAAATAATATAATCCAAAGTTTCAGGATCAATTTTTGCATCGGCGATGGCTTTTTCTGCTGCAAAAAAAGCAATATCGGAAGTCACTAAATTCTCATCGGCATAACGCCGTTCTGAAATTCCTGTTATTTCCTTAAATTTTTCGGCAATTATATTATTTGGATGGTGGAAAGAAGTTCCATCTTCATTTAAGAAAACATGTTTAGAGAAATCTATATTGGCAACGATTTTCTTCGGAATATAACTTCCAGAGCCAGTTATTTTTACGTTCATTTTATTCAAATTATGAAGCTAAATTATCAATAAAAAACTTCTTAAGTTTAGAAAAAGTTAACAAATGATTATTTATTATGAAATAGTCAAATAAAGCACATTAAAATTAATCATTTAATAATTATTGGTGCTTTTCTTGTGCGATTTTTATTTGCATAATTGTGGCAAGACTTAAAGCTTGCGTTTTTATTTTTTCTGCTTTTTCGCCAACGAAATTTTCATCAACAGCTGAATAAAAATGGTTGATCCAAATTTTGAAAAGTTCGGGTGTTAATGGTTCTTTTTTATTTATGTCCAAATGAATTTGCGTCATGTTTTTCACATAACCTCCAGTTCCTAAAATGGCTTGTGACCAAAAAGTAACTAAAACAGGTAGATGTTCTTCAATTTTAATTTTTACTACTTCAGTGAAAATGTAACTTATGGAAACATCAGAAAGTAGTTTTTTATAAAATTCGTCAACGAGCAAATATAAATCGTGTTGATTTTCAATATCTTTCATAGCTTAGTCAAAATGGCATAAAGGAAAACGGCGAATGTCAAAGTGTTTTTTATGACTTTGCGCATTCGGCTTTTTCAAATTTTACGGCTGTTATTAGTTTTCCATATAAGTTTCAATTGGAGCACAACTACACACTAAATTTCGATCTCCGTATGCTTCGTCAGCACGACGGACTGTTGGCCAAAATTTATTATCTGCAATATAATCCAATGGGAAAGCTGCTTGTTCCCGAGTGTAAGGATAAATCCAATTATCCGTTGTGACCATCGCTAAAGTATGTGGAGAATTTTTAAGAACATTATTAGAATCATCTGCCGAAGCCGCTTCTATTTCTTTTCGAATCGAAATCATGGCATCACAAAAACGATCTAACTCGGCTAAATCTTCGCTTTCTGTTGGTTCAATCATTAGTGTTCCAGCTACAGGAAACGATACAGATGGAGCATGAAAGCCATAATCCATCAAACGTTTTGCAATATCTGTTACTTCAATTCCTTTTTCTTTAAAAGGGCGACATTCCAAAATCATCTCATGGGCAGCACGTCCCATTTCTCCAGAATATAAAGTGGCATAATGACCATTTAATTTTTCTTTAATATAATTTGCATTTAAAATAGCATGTTCGGTAGCGCTTTTTAACCCTTTTGCACCCAACATACAAATGTAACCGTATGAAATTAAACAAACTAAAGCAGAACCCCATGGTGCGGCAGAAATTGCTGTAATAGCATTATCGCCACCAGTTGGAATTACAGGATTTGTTGGTAAAAACGGAACTAATTGTGGTGCAACACATATAGGGCCAACTCCTGGTCCACCACCACCATGAGGGATGGCAAACGTTTTATGTAAATTTAAATGGCAAACATCAGCGCCAATAGTAGCAGGATTCGTCAATCCAACTTGCGCATTCATGTTGGCACCATCCATATATACTTGCCCACCATTATCATGGATTAGTTTTGTGATTTCGATGATGGCAGCTTCATATACGCCATGTGTTGAAGGATAAGTAACCATCAAACAAGATAAATTATCTTTATGTAAAATTACTTTTTCACGTAAATCCGCTACATCAATATTTCCGTTTTCTAATGTTTTAGTAACCACCACTTGCATTCCGGCCATGGCTGCAGAAGCAGGATTGGTTCCGTGTGCCGATGAGGGAATTAATGCAATATTTCTATGATGATCCCCACGAGATTGATGATAGGCACGAATCACCATTAATCCAGCATATTCTCCTTGCGCACCTGAATTAGGTTGCAAAGTTGTGCCGGCAAAACCAGTAATCATATTTAATTGTTGTTCTAATTTAGTCAACATTTCTTGATAACCTTGTGCTTGATTCAAGGGGGCAAATGGATGAATGTTGTTCCATTGTAGCATACTCAGAGGTAACATTTCCGAAGCGGCATTTAATTTCATTGTACAAGATCCTAGCGAAATCATAGAATGATTTAAAGCCAAATCTTTTCGCTCAAGCATTTTTATATAACGCATCAAAGCACTTTCGGAATGGTATTTATTAAAAACTGCGTGTTGTAAAAATGTAGTAGTTCGCTCTAAACTTGTTGGCAATTGATTGGATGCTGATAAACTTTGAATGGTTGAAGCTTGTTTGTCATTTGCTTTAGCGAAAATCGAAACGATCAAATTTAAATCGGCTATTGATGTGGTTTCATTCAATGAAATTGAGATAGTATTTTCATCGACATAATAAAAATTCACTTCGTTTTGTTCAGCTATGTCGCGTACTTTTTTGGCGTCTGCTTTAATAACAATTGTGTCAAAAAAGGCTGTGTTGATTTGGTATAAACCTAATTTTTCTAATTCGTTTGCCAAAGTAACTGCCGAAGCATGCACTTTATTGGCAATATATTGTAACCCTTTTGGCCCATGATACACGGCATACATTCCCGCCATAACCGACAGTAAAACTTGTGCCGTACAAATATTGGAAGTAGCTTTGTCACGTTTGATATGTTGTTCACGCGTTTGCAACGCCATACGTAATGCGCGATTTCCATTGGTATCCACCGTTACGCCAATAATTCTTCCGGGCATACTTCTTTTGTATTCTTCTTTTGTTGCAAAATAGGCAGCATGTGGTCCACCATAACCTAACGGAATTCCAAAGCGTTGTGTGGTCCCAAGTACAACATCGGCACCCATTTCTCCAGGGGAAGTTAATATTGCCAAACTTAAAATATCGGCTGCAACCGCAACTTTTATTTCGTGAGATTTTGCTTTTGCAATAAATCCGGTATAATCAGTTACTTGGCCAAATTTCCCTGGATATTGAAGTATGGCTCCGTAAAAATCAGGTGAAAAGTCAAATGTTTCATGATTTCCAATTACTAATTCAACGCCAATTGGTGTTGAACGTGTTTGCAAAACCGACAATGTTTGAGGTAAAATTTCTTCAGAAACAAAAAACTTACAAACGTTATTTTTCTTTTGGTCACGAGTTCTGACATCAAACAATAATGCCATAGCTTCTGCGGCTGCAGTTCCTTCATCTAATAAAGAAGCATTGGCAATTTCCATTCCGGATAATTCGATAACCATGGTTTGAAAATTCAAAATTGCCTCCAATCTTCCTTGTGCAATTTCCGCTTGATACGGTGTGTAGGCAGTGTACCAACCTGGATTTTCAAAAACATTTCGTTGAATAACAGCAGGAATAACAGCTTGATTGTATCCTAAACCAATGTAGGATTGAAAAACTTTATTTTTATTTCCCAATGCTATAATATGTTTTGCAAACTCATATTCACTCATGGCTGGTTCCAAATCCAAGTCGGTTTTCAATCTAATATCATCTGGAAGTGTTTCATAAATGAGTTGTTCCATGGTCTCCACACCAATGGTTTTGAACATATGTTTTAGTTCAGTTTCTCTTGGGCCAATGTGTCTTAATTTAAAGTCGTCTGTTTTCATATAGGGAAATGTGAGTAGTAATTTTTGAAGCACAAATTTATGGAATAATCTCAAAGAAATGGGAAATTTGCAATTGATTTTTAAGAAATTTTCATCTAAAATCAGTTCTTATTAACAGTTTGTATATTTTTGTAAAATGACAATTTTAAAGAAGCTATTTGATTTTTATATCCAATCTTCAATACACGTTGGAATTGCGGTTTGTTGTTTGGTAAAAATCACAAATTTCTCTTTGCCACCAGCTCATATACAAGGTAATTCAGTAATGGTTTTTTTGGGAACAGTGCTTGGTTATAATTTCCTAAAATATTATAAGGTTTTCTCAAAAGAAAATTTCCATACTTTTAAATACTATGGGATTTTTGCAATAAGTTTTTTAAGTGGATTTGGATTTTTGTTTTATCTATGGTTATTAAAAAGTATTCAAATTCCAATGCTAATTTCTGGAATTTTTGTAGTGGTTTATCCTTTTTTAAGAAAACACGGTTGGTTGAAATTGTTTTTTGTAAGTTTTGTAGTGTCTTATATAACCGTTTATATTCCATTTTTTCTTCATAAGTCAATACTTTTAGATTACTATATTACTTTGGTTCAACGCTTTTTTATACTGTCTAGTTTGATGATTCCGTTTGAAATTATGGATACTAAAACCGATGACCAAACGATGAATACTTTACCACAGTTATTAGGAATTCAAAAAGCCAAATTGTTGGGTTATGTTTTTATAGTTGTTTTTTTGCTTTTAGAGTTTATAAACTTTAGCATTCACAATTTTCTAATAAATGCAATAATTGCGATAGTTACTGTAGTTTTTATTCGTTTTACGTCTTTGGAGAGAGATGAATATTACACTTCTTTTTGGGTAGAAAGTGTGCCGATTTTTTGGTGGATTTTAATATTAATTTTTAGATAATTTTTTTATTCCATAATTGAATTTTATTTACATTTACACCTTTTTAATTTATCTTCAATATAAAACAATAAACATGCGTAAATTTTTCTTCTTATTAACTGTCATTTCTCTTGCTATTTTTTTACAAAATTGCAATAGTGCTAAAACAAGCCAGTTTAAAGCGCCAATTACTTTAAAATACAATAAAGATATAGCTCCAATTTTACAAACAAGTTGTACCCCTTGTCATTTTCCGCCTGATGGAAGAAAAGAAGCGTTAAACAGCTATGCATCTGTAAAAGAAAATATTGCGGATGTTATTAAAAGAGTTAAACTCGCTAAAGAAAATCCTAAATTCATGCCTTTTAGAAGTAAAAAACCAGTTTTAAACGATAGTCTTATTGCTGTTTTAGAAACATGGCAAAAACAGAATATGCCCGAATAATTTAATTAGAAATTAAACCAGGCCAGCACGTTTCAACAATGCGTCTGCATTCGGTTCGTGTCCTCTAAAGCGTTTGTACAATTCCATTGGTAATTCGGTTCCGCCTTTTGAGAGTATGTTTTCTTTAAATTTGGTAGCGACTTCTTTATTAAAAATGCCTTTTTCTTGAAAATAGGCAAAGGCATCTGCATCTAAAACTTCAGCCCATTTGTAACTGTAATATCCCGAGGAATAACCACCGTTGAAAATGTGTGAAAACGAAACACTCATGCAATTTTCAGCCACATCTGGATATAGAGTAGTGCCTTCAAAAGCTGCTTTTTCGAATGCTTTTACATCGGTAATTTCGGTTGGATTATTACTGTGAAATGCCATATCGAGCAATCCAAAACTAATTTGTCGCAACGTTGCCATGCCTTCTTGAAAGCTGGCGCTTTCCTTTATTTTTTCTACATATTCTTGCGGAATAACCTCTCCGGTTTGGTAATGTTTGGCAAATAATGCTAAGGCTTCCGATTCGTAACACCAGTTTTCCATTAGTTGGCTTGGTAATTCTACAAAGTCCCAATACACAGATGTTCCTGATAAACTTGGGTAAACTGTATTGGCTAACATGCCGTGTAATCCGTGGCCAAATTCATGAAACAACGTCGTCACTTCGTTAAAAGTTAATAAAGAAGGTTTTGTTGCCGTGGGTTTTGTAAAATTACAAACGTTGGAAATATGGGGACGCTCGTTTATAACGTCTTTAATATACTGTGATTTAAATCCAGTCATCCAAGCACCATTTCGTTTTCCTTTTCTTGGAAAAAAATCGGCATAGAAAATGGCGACTAATTCCTTGTTTCCGTTTGTTACTTCGTAGGTCATAACCTCTTCGTGGTATTTGTCAATATCGAAAATTTCGGTGAAAGTCAATCCGTATAATTTTCCGGCAATGGTAAAAGCGCCATTCAATACATTTTCCAGTTGAAAATAAGGCTTTAGTTTTTCGTCATCCAAATTGAACAGTTGTTGTTTTAATTTTTCAGAATAATATGCTCCATCCCATTTTTCTAATTTTTCAATTCCGTCTAAAGAATTTGCAAAGGCAGTTAGTTTTGCAAATTCTCTCTCGGCTGCAGGTTTTGCTTTGGCTAACAAATCATTCAAAAACGATTTTACTTTATTAGGATTTTGAGCCATTCGTTCTTCCAAAACAAAATGCGAATGGGTTTCATAGCCTAATAAATTGGCTCTTTCGTGACGCAATTTTGCAATCTTTAAAGTAATTTTCTGATTGTCGTATTCATTATTTTGAAACGCTTTTTTTCCGGCAGCAATGGCTATTTCTTTTCGTAATTCACGATTGTCGGCATAAGTCACAAACGGAATATAACTTGGATAATCCAATGTAAAAATCCAACCTTCCAACTCTTTGCTTTTTGCCAAAGCTTTTGCTGCTTCAACAGTTCCTTCGGGCAAACCGTTTAAATCCTCTTTACTAGTAATATGTAGTTGGTAGTTATTGGTTTCTGCCAAAACATTTTCACCATAAGTCAGTTTTAACATGGCTAACTCAGTGTCAATTTCGCGTAGTTTTAATTTTTTTTCTTCCGATAACTGTGCTCCATTTCTAGAAAAATTTTTAAATTTTTTATCTAATAATGTAGCTTGTTCTGTAGTGAGATTTAATCCTTCTCTTTGCTCATAAACTGTTTTTATTCTTTTGAATAAATCCTCGTTCAGCGTAATGTCGTTACTGAATTCGGTTAATAAAGGAGAAACTTCTTGTGCGATTTTCTGCATTTCGTCACTGGTTTCCGCTGAATTCAAATTAAAAAAAATGGAGGATAATCTTTCTAAAGCGTTACCAGAAAAATCCAACGCTTCAATAGTGTTTTGAAATGATGGTGAATCTGCATTGTGGGTTATGGCATCTATTTCTATTCTTGCGGAGGCAATATTTTCTATAAAAGAAGGTTTGTAATCGTCAAGTTTAATTTGTGAAAAAGGCGCAGTATCGTATTTGGTGTTGAATTTTGAGGTTAAGATTTTCATAGATTATTTTTTCATATCATTTGATGATTTATTCACTGCTTCTTTTAAACTTTCTTTGTAAAACAGGATTTTATCTAGTACACATTTATCGTGACTTCCAATGATTTGTGCGGCAAGAATCCCAGCATTTTTGGCTCCGTTTAAAGCTACAGTTGCTACAGGAACGCCGCTAGGCATTTGCAAAATAGACAAGACAGAATCCCATCCATCAATGGAATTACTCGATTTTACGGGAACTCCAATTACGGGTAAAGGCGACATAGAAGCGACCATTCCTGGTAAATGTGCGGCGCCACCAGCACCGGCAATAATGACTGAAATACCACGCGTATGCGCATTTTTACTAAAGTCAAATAGTTTTTCCGGAGTTCGGTGGGCAGAAACAATATCCACTTCGGTTTCGATGTCGAATCCTTTTAGGATATCGATGGCTTCTTGCATGATTGGCATATCAGAGATGCTTCCCATTATTATAGCTACTTTGCTCATTTTATTATTGCTTTTATTCCGCTACGCTCCCTACAAATCGGCTGCGTCTTGGGTGGTTATTTGTTGATTAGGTTATTTAAAAAGAATCGTTTTCAAATGGAAATTACTCTAATGCTATTTTTCACTTCTTGCGCAATTTTTCTGGCTACGACCATATCTTCATTTACAATAGCCACATGTCCCATTTTTCGGAAAGGTCTTGTTTCCTTTTTTCCATAAATATGAGGTGTTACACCGGCAATTCCCATAATTTTTTCAATATTTTCATAGATCACATTTCCAGAAAATCCTTCGGCACCCACTAAATTTACCATGATACCGGCAACTTTACTATCGCAATTTCCCAAAGGAAGATTTAAAATGGCTCGCAAATGATTTTCAAATTGTGAAGTATAACTTGCTTCAATAGTGAGATGCCCCGAATTATGGGGTCTTGGCGCTACTTCGTTAACGAGTATTTCGCCATTTTCTGTTTGAAACATTTCTACTGCCAGCAATCCAACATGATTGAATGCTTTAGAAACTTTTAATGCAATTTCTATAGCTTTTAAGGCAACTTTAGCATCAATTCTTGCCGGACAAATTACATATTCTACCTGATTAGCTTCCGTATGAAATTCCATTTCCACAACAGGATAATTTTTTACATCACCCGAAACACTGCGAGCAACAATGACAGCCAATTCATTTACGAATGGAATCATTTCTTCGGCAATACATTCAACATTAGGAAGATTTTCAAAATCATTACTAGAACGCACAATTTTCACTCCATTCCCATCATAACCAAACTGTGTGCATTTCCAAACAAAAGGCATTTTTAAATTATTATCTAATATATCAATAATGAGTTTTTTGGAATTCTTAAAAATTTTGAAGTTGGCAGTTGGAATGGCATTTTTTAAATAAAAATTTTTCTGAACACCTTTGTTTTGAATGAGTTTCAATGTTTTTGGTGAAGGATACACTTTTTTCCCTTCGGCTTCTAATTTTTCTAATGCTTCAAGATTTACTAATTCAATTTCGAAAGTCAAAAGATCCACTTGCTTTCCAAAGTTGTATACCGTTTCATAATCCATCAAACTTCCTTGTACAAATTTATTACAAGCAATTTTGCAAGGTGCTTCTTCATTTGGGTCAAGCACATAGGTTTGAATATCGAATTTTTGGGTTTCGGCTAAAAGCATTTTGCCCAATTGTCCTCCGCCGAGAATGCCTAGTTTAAAATCGGATGAAAAGTAATTCATTCGTCGTTGTTGTTTTTACGATCTCATGCAGCCGCTTCGCTCATGTCATCGTGTTGTTGTTATGTTGCCTATCTTCCGATAAACAGATTGGTACAAAGATAGTTTTTTGAGTAGAGTTATAAAAACACAATCTAAACTAATTACTATTAATATTTCATACTTTTGTAAATAAATAAATCCAAAACAAAATGCTTCGTTTACAACTTCCAACCGACCCAAGATGGGTAAATATTGTAGAAAAAAACATTGAAGAAATCTTGACTGATCACGCATGGTGTGAACAAAAAGCTGCATCCAATGCGATTACAATCATTACGATAAACTCGGAATATCCCGATTTGGTTACCGATATGTTGGCTTTGGCAAAAGAAGAAATTGAGCATTTCGAAATGGTTCATGACATCATCAAAAAACGTGGTTTGATATTGGGCAGAGAACGAAAAGATGAATATGTTGGCGAACTTGCTCAATATATGAAACGAAGTAATACAGGAAGTAGAGTCTCTGGTTTTGTGGAACGCATGTTGTTTTCGGCAATGATTGAAGCGAGAAGTTGTGAGCGTTTCAAAGTGCTTTCGGAAAATATTAAAGACGAAGAATTATCGAAATTTTATTGGGATTTAATGGAAAGTGAAGCGGCACATTACACCACTTTTATCACTTATGCTAGAAAATATGGTCAAGGTATTGATGTAGAAAAAAGATGGAAAGAATGGCTCGATTTTGAAGCGTCAATCATTGCCAATTATGGAAAAAGAGAAACGGTTCACGGCTAGGGTTTATTTTTTTCTTCAATCCATTTACTCATGTACTTAGTGCTTTTTAAAGTTTCATGATGCAATAGTTCCCCCATAAAATTAGCCATCCGATGATTTTCTAAATCGTTTTGAATGGTTTTAATTTTTTTGATAAAAAGTTTGCCAAAAACAGTTTTATTGTATCTTGAATTAATAATTTCTACCCCATTTTTTTGTGCTGTTTTCCATTTTTCTTCATTAGTATAAAGTAAAACGGCAGCGTTGACAAAATCTAATGGATTATCTGCTATTGCGCCATTCCATTCTAAATTACCTTTCATAGCTTCGGCACCAATTGAGGTGGTAATGCTTGGCGTTCCACATTCCATAGCATCGGTTAATTTTCCTTTTATACCAGCACCAAATCGTAATGGAGCAAGTAGTACTTTTGCTTTTTTTATCTCGTCTTTAGCATTTTTAGCGCGTCCTTTTATGAGAAAACCCTCAGCAACATTGTGTAATTGAGTTGCTTTTGCTGTAACATAGGAGCCGTAAACATGCATTTCCGCTTTTGGAAGTTGTTTTTTTATCAACGGCCAAATGGTTTCTTTGAGATGCAATACAGCATTCCAATTGGGTTCATGTCTAAAGTTTCCAATGCTTATAAAATGATTTCTATTTTCAAATGTTGGGAATTCATTAAAATCTTTGCTCGAAATTTTATTTAATAGGAAAGGTAAATAATGGAGAATTTTTTGATTTATTTTGAAGCTATTGGTCAGCAAAGCTAATTCGGTTTCCGAAATAATTAAAGAAATGTCACACCGATAAATACTAGCAATTTCCCTTTTGGCAATTTCCGATTTTAGATAAGTGTTTTCAGTTGCATTTTTTCCTTTCTTATAATTTTCAAAACGAATGTTTCTAAGAAAGTGTAAATCTTCAGTATCTAATATTCGTAAACAATTGGGGCGATTTTCTGCAACACGCCAACCAAATTGTTCTTCAGTCATATATCTATCGTAAACTACGATAGTTGGGTTTAAAGAAGTTATAAATTCATCAAAACTTATATTGTTTAATTCAATATTTTGTGTGGTTACATTTATAGTTTTTAAATCAAACATGAATTCGCTTTCTGCTGCAGCGCAAGCAAAAACAACATCCCAATTTTGCAATTGAAACTGCTCAATAATTTGCAACATGCGATTTCCAGCTGCTGTTGAATTTGGTTCGGGCCAAACGGTTCCAATAATCAAAACTTTGTTTGAAATCATAGATTCAAAAATAATCGTGTTTTTTTCAAAAGTAGTAATTATGATTTGTTAAATATCAATTATCAATTGATTATATTTGCACCTTATTTTTTATTTGAAAATTATGATACAGCTCCACAACAAATCTTTTGAACCCTTTATTTCTGCAGAAGAAATTGATTTCGCATTGGTAAATATGGCTAAACAAATGGATGATGATTTCTTTGATGAAATTCCTGTTTTTGTGGGTGTTCTAAATGGAGCATTTATGGTTATGGCCGATTTGATGAAGCATTACAGAGGAATGTGTGAAGTGAGTTTTGTAAAAATGTCATCCTATGAAGGAACAAAATCTACCAACGAAGTCAAACAATTAATTGGTTTAAACCAGAATCTAGAAGGAAGAACAGTTGTTGTTGTTGAAGATATTGTGGATACAGGAAATACAATTGAAGAACTTAAAGCAATTTTCAAAGAAAAAAAGGTAAAACATTTCAAAATTGCAACCTTGTTTTTAAAACAGGATGTTTATAAAAAAGATATCAAATTAGATTATGTTGGGATTAGAATTCCAGATAAATTCATTGTTGGATACGGTTTGGACTATGATGGATTAGGAAGAAATTTATCGGATGTTTACCAACTTGCAGAATAAAGAATTTTTAAAAAATAATAAACGAATAAACTTTTTTCAAAAATGATTAACATCGTTCTTTTCGGAAAACCTGGAGCAGGAAAAGGCACACAAGCCGAATTTTTAAAAGAAAAATACAATTTAACACATCTTTCAACAGGGGATATTTTTAGATACAACATTAAAAATGAAACCGAATTAGGGAAATTAGCCAAAGCTTTCATGGACAATGGCGATTTAGTTCCAGATGAAGTTACCATAAAAATGTTAGAAAGTGAAGTAGATAAGAATTCTTATTCAGCAGGATTTTTATTTGATGGTTTTCCTAGAACTTTAGCTCAAGCGGAAGCTTTGGATGTTTTTTTAAAATCAAAAAATCAAAAAATTACAGCAACAATTGCTCTTGAAGCGGATGATAAAATTTTGGTTAAACGATTATTAGAAAGAGGAAAAGCATCGGGAAGACCAGACGATCAAGATGAAGAAAAAATCAGAAATCGTTATCAAGAATACAATGAAAAAACAGCGCCGTTGATGTCATATTATCAATCTCAGAATAAATTCCATGCCGTAAACGGCATTGGAACTATTCAAGAAATCACAGAAAGATTAAGTAAAGTGATTGATAATTTGTAATTTAGCAGTAATTAAGATTAACCAAAAAAACACATATTGGAAATTATAATCATTTTCTTTTTAATTCTTCTTAACGGAGTTTTTTCAATGTCAGAAATCGCTTTGATTTCAGCACGAAAAAACAGACTTGAGACCGCAGCAAAAAAAGGAAATACCAACGCGAAAGTGGCATTAGATTTGGCCAATTCGCCAAACAAATTCTTATCTACAGTACAAATCGGAATTACTTTAATCGGAATTTTAACCGGGATTTATTCCGGAAAAAAAATCACCGATGACGTCAAGTTTTTTTATGATGGATTTATCGTTTTGCAACCATATTCTCTGAGTTTAGCAGTAGGGACAGTGGTGGTTGTTTTGACTTTTTTCTCTATGGTTTTTGGAGAATTATTGCCAAAACGAATAGGATTGAATTATCCTGAAGCCATAGCAAAAGGAGTTGCCCTTCCAATGAAAATGATTTCTATTATTACCATGCCATTCATTTGGTTATTAACAACATCCACGGATTTTATTTTAGATGTTTTAAAAATTAAACCAACAGCCGATGGCAAAGTTACCGAAGAAGAAATTAAAGCTATTATCAAAGAAGGAACTGAAGGAGGAGAAGTTCAAGAAATTGAGCAAGATATAGTGGAGCGTGTTTTTCATATTGGTGACAGGAAAGTAAATTCATTAATGACACACCGACAATCCATTGTATACCTTACATTGGAAGACACCGTTGAAGAATTAAAAGCCAAAGTTTTAGAAGAATTTCACACAGTTTACCCTGTATGTCAAGAGAATTTAGATGAAGTTATAGGTGTTGTTATGCTTAAAGATTTATTTTTAAGTTTCGAAAAAGGCAATTTTAACTTGAAATCAATAACAAAAGACCCGTTTTATTTTATCGAACATACTTCGGCATATAAAGCGTTAGATAACTTCAAAAAGACAAAAAGCCATTATGCTTTGGTAACAGATGAATATGGTGTTTTTCAAGGAATTATTACTTTGAATGATATTCTAGAAGCGTTGGTTGGTGATGCTTCTGATTTTGATGAAGACGAATATCAATTAACTGCTAATGAAGATGGTACTTGGACTGTTGATGGTCATTATTCACTACACGATTTCTTGACCTATTTTGATATGGATGATTTAACAAACGATTATGATGTTACTACGGTAAGTGGATTAATCATGACCGAATTGGGCAATATTCCAACTCAAGGAGAAATACTCATCTGGAACAAACTTGAATTGGAAGTTGTTGAAATGGATGGAATTAAAATTGACAAAATACTTGTAAAAGCGATTAAGGAATAGTTTTCAGTCGCAGTCTCAGTTTTCAGAATTACACCGAATATTGTGACTGCTAAAGAATACTTAACACTATAAAAAATGACTGAGGGAAATTTTGTTGATTACGTTAAAATTTATGTCTCTTCTGGAAAAGGGGGAAAAGGTTCTACGCATTTACATCGAGAAAAATTTATTGAAAAAGGCGGTCCAGATGGCGGAGATGGTGGTCGAGGCGGACACGTTTATATTGTTGGGAACAAAGGTTTATGGACATTATTTCATTTAAAATTTGCCCGACACGTAAAAGCAGGACACGGTGGTGATGGTGGAAGTTCAAGAAGTACGGGATCTGATGGAGAGGATAAATTTATTGAAGTGCCTTTGGGAACTGTAGTTCGCGATAAAGAAACAGATGAAATTCTTTTTGAAATTACTGAGCATGGTGAAAAGAAAATTGTTGCTCAAGGTGGAAAAGGAGGTTTGGGGAATTGGAATTTCAGAAGTTCTACCAATCAAACACCAAGGTATTCTCAACCTGGCTTGCCTTCGGAAGAAATAGATATGATTTTGGAGTTAAAAGTCTTGGCCGATGTTGGACTAGTTGGTTTCCCAAATGCTGGAAAATCAACCTTGCTTTCTGTATTGACTTCTGCAAAACCAAAAATTGCAGATTATCCTTTTACAACTTTAAAACCCAATTTAGGAATAGTTGCTTACAGGGATTTTCAATCCTTTGTGATTGCGGATATACCTGGGATTATTGAAGGCGCAGCTGAAGGCAAAGGATTGGGGCATTATTTTTTACGCCATATTGAAAGGAATTCTACACTATTATTTTTAGTTCCTGCCGATGCTGATGATATCAAAAAAGAATACGAAATATTGCTTGACGAATTACGAAGATACAATCCCGAAATGCTTGACAAAGATCGATTGATTGTGGTTTCAAAATCGGATATGTTGGATGAGGAATTGAAAGCAGAATTAAAAATTCAACTGGATAAGGAATTTGGTGATACCGCTTATTTATTTATTTCTTCTGTTGCCCAACAAGGCTTGACCGAGTTAAAAGATAAATTGTGGCAAATGCTGAATGTAGAAGTATAAGCTATAAATTATAATAAAAAAAGCTGTCTAGATATATAAATTTAGACAGCTTTTTTTTTGCTATTGAGAGCGTATTAATAGATCAATTTTTTACTAACAACATCTCCGTTTTCCAATGTAATTTTAGCTAAATAAGCGCCATTTGTAAAATAGAAATCGGTTTCAAATTGGTTTCTCGATTCATTTGGTTGGCATGTTTTTAACAGTTTACCAGTTATATCATAAATTGTTATTTCCTTTATAGGATTATTTGATTGTATTTGCAATAAAAGCATGTGTTTGATTAGTATTTGGATTAATATTTCCAAGAGATTCATTGGTGTAACGCAAAATAAATCGATTAGTAAATGTTCCTGTTATTGCTGAGAATGTATAAGGTGCATTGCGCAAATTATGAATAATTCCTAAAAGAGTATCTTCTAAATAAATTTCTTGAGTAGTGTTTTCGAATAATCCATCAACGGCACTTATTGCAATAGTATAATTACCAGCACTTGGAATTGTAATCCCTAACGAAACCGTATCGTCAGGATCAAAAGGAGTAGGACGCCCTTGAATGATCATCGATTTATCAGTAATCATTGAAAATATAGCAGCAGCTGTTCCCGGTTTATGCATTGCATCAAACAAATAATCTTCTCCTAAAGTTGCTCCGTCGATATAACCAATTAAAGTTGTAGTAGCAACATTAGCAAGATTAACGAGACTTACCCAAATTCTGTTTCTTTCAATTTCATTATTCACCGTTGAATGTGCATTGTTTGATTTAAAAAAATCAGAGTTTGTATAGGTGTTGCTTCGCAAGCTATTATTAAATGTTAGTGTATTTGTTGTTCCTGCACTGTCTTGCATCATCACGAAAAAACTTTGTCCTGCAGCAATTTTTCCTGAAAAATTTGGGGGTGTTGGACCCGTTCCATTGTAATTAATGTAGTCACTTGGGCTATAATTATAGCCGTAGTTTTGATAAAATGTGGTAGCGGCTTGTGCGCTAATTTCTGTTCCATGTGTCCACAGACGAACATTTCCAGTTATTTTAGAACTGTTGAGCGTTAGAAAAGATAAAGCATCAATTGCTGATGGATAAGGATTTCCAACCAAATTTCAGTTGTCTTCATTGCTTGTAGTTGCCGTTCCTCGGGAAATACTTGGTTGTATAACACCATTGTTAGGGACTCCTACAAAGTTTGCTACATAAGCGGCTGCAGTTGAGGAATAGGAATCTGGTCCTCGTACAATATATCCTCTGGCTATACTCATTACTTCATTTCCACTTACCCAGTTACCTTGCCCTCCATTTCCATTGGTAATAGTTGGATTCCATTTCCAAATATAATAGGGAGATGTTCCCGGAGAAATTGCTGAGGAACTAAAATTAGCCACAGGTGAAGACCAGTAAACATAGTCGGTTTTACGAACTGTCGTTAAGCGTTGCATTGTGATATTCCCGGTATTGACAGAAGTGTCATTTGTTTGTACCAAACTTGCGCCACTTTCAAGAGTTAGACTACCACTGGTAACATTCACTGCGCCAGCTAATGTCAAGGCATAAGGTGATTTAATAATAACATTTCCAGAAGTAACAGTTAAAGAGCAACCAGCTAAGTTAGAAGTTTCAGTGTAATTCCCATTTATCACAATACTTTGTGATGTAGTTGGAGCTGATCCAGCTGACCAGGCACTTCCATCCCAAGTGTTAGTCGTAAATGTTAGCACACCATAACTGCCATATTTTGAACAACTAGATGCGGTTACTTGGGTTCTGTATTTGTAGTTACTCATAGCAATGGTAATATTGCTTATAGTTAAATTCGCTGTAGTCACTCCAGAGTATTGCGAATTATTGGATAGGAAAACCCATCCTGAACCATCATTTGAGTTTACTTGCCATTGGTATGTTGGTGAACTCGCGTTTGTTGTTATAGTAAATGTTGCATTAGAACCAGCACAAGCAGTTACATTGGCGGTGCTGCTTATAAAAGGACAACTACCTCCAAAAATAACTGAATTTACTAAGGCTATCAAAATAGCGCTTTCTGAAATTACCTGAGTTCCTGGTATAACATTGTTGTCTATTGTTGTTGGTGTAATGGTAACTGTAGCGTTTGGATTTACTGCATAAATTTGATTATACCCATTACCACCTGTAGTGTCAAAAGAGCCAATAATATTTCCGCCTACAACTACATTTCCGTTGTTTTGTATGTTTGAAGTGGAAGGACTTAATAAATTTCCAGCAATAACAACGGTTCCTTTCCAAAAAATTGAGGAGCCATCATTCATATAGTTGCCGTAAACAACAAGTGTGGCTATAGCTCCAGAACCATTTTCATCTGACATGTCAAAACTTCCCCCTGTATTCACCATTAAATCATCGGTGACATCTAGTCGAATCCCATCATTCAATTTTAATGTTCCAGAAATACTTATACTATATGCATAGGAAGTTGCTGAAATTATAACAATTTTACCGGATAAAATGATAGTGTCATCTGTTGCAGTAGGAACTCCGCTAGGACTCCAATTTGCTGCAGTATTCCAACTTCCATTTGTTGGACCAACATAGGTTTTAGTTGTGGCCAAAAGCGTTGTTTGAACTAAAACCAACAGGATTGTGTAAAATAATTTATTTTTCATAATCTTATTATTTATATTGCAAAATTAAAGTGATAAAATTATACACTATAATTTTTCAGTTAAATAACTTGAAAAATCGATGAACTGCTCTTTTTGTTACATAGTATTAATCTGTATTATAAAATATAGTATTAATCTGTAATATTAAATTTCTAATATTAATTAAGTGCCACTCAGTATTTAGTTGGTTATATAGGTATTTTAAAGATTTCCCCTTTTTGAATACAAGACTAAATCTAAAAAAAAATCCCGCTCTTATGAGAGCGGGATTTATAATGGATTAAAAAAGTTATAATTTTTATAAATTAATGCAATAATTTTTTACTAACAACATCTCCGTTTTCCAATGTGATTTTAGCGATATAAGCACCATTTGCAAAAAAGAAATCTGTTTCAAATTGATTCTTTAATTCTTTTGGCTGGTACGTTTTTAAACGTTTCCCTGTAATATCATAAATTGTTATTTCCTGAATTGCGTCATTTGATTGTATTTGCAAAAGGTTATTTATGATAAAAGCATAAGTTTGAATTCCATTTGGATTATTATTTCCAAGTGAAGGATTTGTATAACGCAATATAAAACGAGCATTATAGGTGCCTACAACTTCTGTAAATGCATAAGGTGCAGTACGCAAATCATGTATGATTCCTAGAACAGTGTCTTCCAAATAAATGCCTTGGTTTACATCTTCAAACAAGCCATCAACTAGACTTAAAGCAATGGTATGAGTTCCAGTTGTTTCAATTTTAATACCAAGAGGAACAGTATCTGTATAATCAAAAGGTGTTGGGCGTCCTTGGATAATTATTGTTTTGTTGTTTATTAAAGAGTAAATACTCATGGCATTTCCAACGGAAACAGCGGCATCGTATAAACGATCATTACCATAGGTTGCTCCATCTGTATAGCCAATTAATGTAGTTGTTGCGGTTGTTGAAGCATTTAATAAACTTAACCAAATTCGGTGTTTATTTGGTTCGGTTTGTGTACTTGCACTTGAGCTAGCTCTATAGAATAGGTTATTGTCATAGGTATTGCTTCGCATGCTATTGTTGAAAGTCACGTTCTCTGTAGTAGCGGTTCCATCATTCATTAGAATAAAAAATCCTTGCCCAGCTCCAATATAACCTTCAAATCCAGGAGGGTTTGCGCCAAGACCATTGTAATTCACATAGTCAGTTGGACTATAGTTATAGCCATACGTTGCGTAAAACGAACTACTATAGGCTGCGCTAACTTCTAATCCATGTCTCCAAAGTCGGATATTCCCAATAATATTTAGATTTGTACTCAGAAAATCTAACGCTTTAATAGAAGAAGGATATGGGTTACCCACGAGGTTCCAGTTATCATTTTCAGGGGTAATTGTAACACCATTATTTCCAACAATACTTCCCATAGCTGCTGTACGATTACCTCTAGATATACTTGGTTGAATAATTCCGTTATAAGGAACACTTGTGAAAACAGCAGTATAATCGGCTGCAGTAGCTGTATAGGAATTTGGACCTCTAACGATGTATCCTTTACCCGGAATCATGGTTTCATTGCCGCCAACCCAATTTCCTTCTCCGCCATTACTGTTTGCTATAGTTGGGTTCCATTTAAAAATCAAACTTGTGGAAGTTCCAGGAGAAATAGCTGAAGAGCTAAAATTCGCAACGGGTGACGACCAATACACATAATCGGTATTTCGGACATGTGTTATACGTTCCATCATTATATTTCCAGTATTGACAGCTGTATTATTTATTTGAATTAAACTAGCGCTGTTTTTAATAGTGAAACTAGCTGTTGGTTCAACTTTTACAAAATCAGTTATTGTTAAAGTATTATTAGAATTGATTTGTAAAGTGGCTCCATCTAATATAGTAAGACTTAAACCGTACGCATTAAATGATGGTCCAAATATAATTGGGTCATTTGCAACATTTGGAATTATTACACAATTTAATGAAGTTGGTATGCCTGATGGTGTCCAATTGTCAGCAACGTTCCAATCATTACTTACAGAACCATCCCAAATTTTTCCGTTAACTACAGTGACTATAGTTGAACTAATTTCTTTTATAGTTGTTCCGTTACATAAAGTATAGGTAATTTCGGCAGTGTAGGTAGTTGTTGCTGCTGGGCATACATGAAGGACGTCCGTTGTGCCAACAACTGGTCCGTTTGTGCCTGAGCCTTCAAACCATTTAAGAGAGGTTAAAGAAGTTCCCGATGGTGTGAACCTCCATGCTTCATTTGCGACCTCCCAGTTGGTGTCTAACGCATTTCTTCCAGGTGCAACAACAGCAGCTGTCCCATCGGCATTTTGCACACCAACAATTGCATTACCACCATTCCAAGGAAAAATATCAAAATTATCTACGTTTTTTTCTTTTATATACACTTCAATTACATTTGTGTTTTCATATAAAACCATCATACCAGTATATAATATTGTATTGTCTGAAAACATTGGAACATTACTCCATGAAGCAACTAAAGCTCTACATCCTGTATTTAGGGTGATTAATTCCCAGCCTACTTCACCGCCAACACCTGGATTGATATCGTGATAAACACCATATATGGTATTAGCAAATAAAGCACCTGTTGTACTTGGTAAATTATTGCTAAACGAATATCCCGAAGATGTGCTTGCAAGACCAGAGTTGAAACTTAAGATTCCGTTTGAGCCAATTACACAAGAGGAATAAGAATTTCCATAATAGCAAAAGTTAAAAGGCAAATTAACAACAGGAGACCAAACATCATCTATATTTACACTTACAGGATTTTGTAGGCAATTAAATTGATAAGGTGGTGCATAAGGAATTGCTTCAACAGTATAATTAGTAGTTTGACCCAATTGCAAATAGGTTGCTTCCAAATCAACACAACCTGAACTAATGCAGTCAATAGCAGGAGGATTCGCTCCGCTTAATCCAATGCCTCCAGAGGTTACAAAAGGACAGCCCAAAGTTGTTGTTCCAGTTCCTGCTCCAGGGGAACAATTTGGTTGTGTAAAGCTAATAGGGCCAACCCATACACCTTGACCAAGAATACCGCCGCAATTGGATCTAACCCAAACATAATATGTTGTTAAAGAGTTTAAACTTGTTAAATAAACAGTTGTTATTCCTGCTGCTGTGGAACCAGTTACGGATGAAGGATAAGTATTAGTTGTTGATAAAAAATATTCGTAACCGTTTGCAGGTATTGGGGAAGCTGCTGTCCAGCTAATTGTCGCTGCCGTTTGTGAAGTTATTGTAGCCGTAACTGTTGAAGGATTGCCTGAACATGGCAACGGAGGTAATACAGTAAAAGTATAATCTTCTGTTTCACCACTTGTAATCGAACCACATATTGAAGGATTAGTAGACAAGTAATTGGCTCTGATTCTCATGCGATGATTCCCAATACTTGCCAAAGCAGGAACCGTAATAGTTCCAGTTGCACCAGTAACATACGCGCCACTTGTATAAACCAATTCGTCAGTATCATTAAAATCTAAATCATTATTCCAATCGACCCAAATATTAAATCCATAAGTATAAAATCCATCATAAAAAGTAGTTGAAAAATTCACGATGCCACTATTTACTTGGCTTACTGCTTGAGCAGTAAAATTCCCATATCCAGTTGCTGTATAACCAGAACCATTGTTAGTAATATTGAGGGTGCCTCCAGTAGTTGAAAAATTATTAATATAGTATGTCGAACTTGTGGATGTTGAAATGCAAAAGCCAGTATAAAAGGATACATAAGGCGACCATACACTAAAGTTTCCACTACCACAATCGCTTCTCACAAAAACATAATAAGTAGTGTTGGCGGTCAATCCAGTAATGTTTGCAGTAAGTCCCGTAGCAACAGTTCCTACTCCAGCTGGGGTTGTACTGCTGGTTGAAACTACATATTGATAGCCATTACCAGGCACTACAGTTGCTGCATTCCAATTGATAGTTGCAGTGGTAGAGGTAATGTTGGTTGCTGCATTTGCTGTAGTCGAATAGCATGATGGTGCTGTAACTGTAAATGAATAATCTTCGGTTTCACCCGTTATACCAGAATTACAACTAACTGGAGTTCCAGCAAAATAATTTGCTACAATTCTCATTCGGGTGGTTCCCAAACTTGCTCCTGCTGGTACTGTAAAGCTTCCAGTTGGGCTTGCATAAAGATAAGTAGTGCTATTATAAACATTCTCTCCAGAATCTGTAAAGACACCGTTTTGATTCCAATCTACAAAAATAGCGACTCCAACACCTCCGCCAATTCCAACAATAGTAGTAGAAAAATTTACGGTCCCACTTATGATTTGTGTAACAGTTTGAGCATTAAAATCGCCATAACCGTTGGTAGAATAGCCAGTGCTATTGGAGACATTTGTTGTTCCGCCTGTTGTGCTAAAAGCAGAAAAATAGGCAGTTGATGCGGTCGAAGTTGAGATGCATGCACAAGGAGTGCCAGAGGTTGTAAAAGTCCAAGTTGCTGAACCCACAGCGATACCACAAGCATTTTTAGCAACCACTTTCCAATAGTAAGTTGTATTTGCCAATAGTGTTCCGGTGGTATACGAATTGGTTGCAACATTGGAAGTAACTGAGCCAGGTAAACTTCCTGCACCAAAATATACATCGTATGAAGTTGCTCCGGCTGTTGCTGCCCAAGAAACACTCGAGATCGCCCCACTGCCTGAATAACAAACTCCGGTAGCTGCATTCGTTGGAGATGGAGTTACAGCTGCTGTTGGAGTCGAATTAATCACTACTGCTAAACTTCCTGAAGCAGAACTCCAGCATCCTGTAGTATTGTTTTGTGATCGAATATAATATGTTCCCGAAGTAGTAACATTATATGTAGCTCCGCTACTGGTAGTAGAAGTTCCCAAGGCAGTAGTTTGCCAATACCATGTTTCTCCAACAGGAACACTGCCAAATCTTGTCAACGTGACTCCAGGTGAAGTACATTGTGGACTATTACTAGTTGGATTTCCCGGTGTGGTGGGTAATGGATTTACTGTAAATGTAGCTGCACTAGTAGCTGTTCCGCCTGTAGTAGTAACGGTTACAGTTCCAGTTGTTCCGGTTCCAATTACAGCAACTAAAACAGTTCCTGAATTGGAAGTTATTGATGTTACTGCTGTTCCCCCTATTTTTACGTTAGCTGCAGTAGTACCACTTAAATTAGTTCCGTTTATAGCGATTGATGAGCCAATACAGCCGCTTGCAGCACCTAAACTGGTTATAGTTGGAACAAGTGGTACAGAAACACTTATAGCGTTTATTGTAATTGAAGCGCCGCTTCCACTGTTGCCAACTCTGACAAAATAGGTGTTTCCAATAACCAAACTAGATAAGGACATTGTTTCTGTTTGACCACCTGCTACAGTATTGGCGTTGGCGCAACTTATTTGAGATAGCGATCCGCATAGTCCCGAATAGGCATAGATAACCAATTGTCTGTTGTTAGAAACAACAATTACCGTAGCTGTAGTGGCTGAGGCAACGAAGCTATACCAACCATCTTGTACTATAGTTCCAATAATACAACTTACTGCTGTGGGATCATTAACTATAGTATCATTAGCTAAGCCACTTATAGCTGTGCCATTTACAGTTAATGAAGCTGGGCTTGAACAACTAGCACCTTGTCCATTCATTCTTCCAGAAACTAAGAATACCATGTACAAACACATAATTCTTAAAAAAGATTTACTTTTAAAATTAATGGATTTGTAACTTTTTAACATAGGTGTTGTTTAATATTTTCCTTTAAAGCAAATTTAACTTTATTATTGTTTAAAAATCAAATAGTTAATAACATATGATAAAATTATGATTGTAGAATATCATTTGTAAATAAAGGAGTACAATTATATTTTTCTTGTTAAGAATTCTCTGTTTTAATTTAGTGATTGTTTTTTTATTTTCAACATCTTTCTGATGTAATTGGTAATTAATAAGTGATTAGATTTAAAAAATTAGACGCTATTTTATTCAATGATGTTTTTAATTCATCAATTTTTTAGAAATTAATATTCCGGATTCTAGTTTTATTTTTGCTATATAAGCACCTTTTACAAAAAAGAACTCTGCTTCAAATTGATTTTTAAATTCCGTTGGTTGGTATGTTTTTATCAATTTACCCGTAATATCATAAATTGTTACTTCCATGATATTGTCTGAAGATTTTACTTGTAGTTGATTATTTGAAACAAAAGCAAAAGTGTCGTTTGCTGCCAAATTGCCAAGGCCAAGCGATGTGTTATTAGTGTAACGCATTACAAATCGATTGGTAAATGTTCCAGTTGTTGCAGAGAATGTATAAGGTGCGCTGCGTAAATTATGAACTGTGCCCAAAAGGGTATCTTCTAAATAAATATCTTGGGTACCATTTTCAAACAACCCATCAGCTACGCTTATTGCAATAGTATAATTGCCATCACTAGGAATAGTAATTCCTAATGGAACCAAATCTGCGGGATCAAAAGGAGTAGGTCGGCCTTGAATTATCATCGATGTATTGTTAATCATTGAAAATATTGCAATAGCTGTCCCTTCTTTATGCATTGCATCATACAAATAATCTTCTCCGTAAGTTGCTCCGTTAATATAGCCAATTAAAGCTGTAGTGGCAACATTAGTATTATTTACAAGGCTCAGCCAAATTCTATTTTTTTCAGTTTCATTATTCGCCGTTGAAGACGAATTATTTGACCTATAGAAATTAGTATTTGAATAAGAGTTATTTCGCAAACTATTATTGAATGTTACGGTATTTGTTGTACCTGCACTATCTTGCATCTTCACGAAAAAACCTTGTCCAGAAGCTATTTTTCCTAAAAAACCAGGAGGTGTTGCTCCAGTTCCATTATAATTAATGTAATCCGTTGGACTATAATTATACGTGAAATTTTGATAAAAGGGGTTTCCTGCTTGTGCACTAATTTCTGTTCCATGCGTCCACATGCGAATATTTCCAGATATTTTCGAACTATTAAGAGTTAGAAAATCAATAGCATCAATAGAAGATGGATAGGGGTTTCCAATCAAATTCCAGTTGTCATCATTACTTGTGGTTATCGTTCCACGAGAAATAACGGGTTGTATAAGACCATTATTAGGTACGCCTACAAAATTTGCTGTATAAGCAGCTGCTGTTGATGTATATGAATTAGGACCTCTAACAATATATCCTCTACCTAAACTCATTATTTCATTTCCATTAACCCAATTTCCTTGACTACCATTACTGTTGGCAATAGTAGGATTCCATTTCCAAATATAATTGGTTGGTGTTTCTGGAGAAATCGCTGATGCACTAAAATTCCCAACTACTGAAGACCAATATACATAGTCTGTACGACGAATGTTTACTGTGCGCTGTATAGTTATAATTCCAGTATTGACAACATTGTTATTTATTTGTATTAAACTTGCTCCACTTTCAAGAGTTAAAGAACCACCGTTAACATTTACTTCATTGGTTAACATCAAAACATTCGATGAATGGATGATCACAGTACCAGAATTAATCTGACACGAACAACCGCTTAGGTCTACTGAAGATGTATAATCAGTATTAAAAATAATTCTTTCGGTTCCAGTTGTAGGAGCAGATCCAGTTGACCAAACGGAACCATTCCATGAATTATCTGGAATTGTTATAGAAATTATATCCACATTTGCCGAGGAACTAGAAATACAAGAACCATTTGTAACAGAATAATTATAGGTTCCACTACTCAAACCTGTAGCAGTATAACTAGTACCAGAATAAGATATATTTCCGGGGTTTAATGTTCCACCCGATGCTAAATTAGTTAAAAGAACACTACCCGTTGAAGCAATACAACTAGTGGGTTGGGTAATGGTGCTAACAGTTGGAGTAGAAGGTGTTGCGCTCACATTTATAGTGTATGTTGCGGTTTGAATTTGAGATCCACAGGTGTTATTACTAGTTACTGTCATAGTTAACACAATAGTATTCCCTGCATCACCTGCATCAGCTGTATAAGTTGGTGTAAGTGTTGTAGCTCCTGAAGTAATTATTCCTACCCCATTTTCAGACCAAGCTATTGTTCCATTAGTAGCTGTAGCACCACTTACTGTGGCAGTACCATCAGAACAAATAGTTTGACTTCCACCCGCTGTAGCAGTAGGCAATCCTTCAACAACTATAACCGATGCCGAAGAGACAGCACTCTGACATCCGCTAGCATTAAAAACAGTAACAGTATAACTTCCTGCTGTTGCCACAGTAATACCAGCCGTTGTTTCTCCTGTTGACCATAAATAACTAGATCCAGGGCTTGAGGTTAAGAGTAAACTGCTGCCAGCACATAAAGTTGTCGGACTGCTAGGTGAAATAGTAGGAGTTGAAGGTATCGGGTTGACCGTTACCGTAAATGTAGTTCCAGTACTAATACAACCATTTGCATTTTTTGCTGTAATTGTTCCTGTATAAGTCCCAACTGCTGTATTTGCAGGAACCGTTATTGCTATTTGACTTACAGGTAAGGCAATATTTGTAACAGTTGCAAAACTATTAGCGGGTGCTGTATTCCATGAAATGCTATATGTTGTTGGAGATCCAGTCGTTGCACTATAAGATAATGGAGTAGTCTGACTACTGCTGTTGAAACAAACACTGGTTGCATTTGCTGCAGTAGTTATTGTTGGCAATCCCATAATCAATACGATGACCGCATCGCTAATTCCTCTACAACCACTTGAGATGGCAATACGTCTAAAATAGGTGGTTTGGCCTATCAATGGTGAATCATAAGTAGCGGTTGTTGCCCCTGTAATATTAGTAAAGGTAACATTGTCTATAGCGGATTGCCATTGATAAGTATAAATACCCGTACCTCCCGTAGGAGCAGTTGCAGTAAATGCAACAGGATCTCCTGTACCCATACAAAATACTTGATTACTTCCAATAACTCCTGGATTCAAAACGGTATTTCCTGTTACAGTAAGCACAACAGTGTTACTAATTCTAGTGCAACCATTATTTGTAATTAACACTCTAAAATAATATGTTCCTGCAACAGATTCGTAAATGGTATAAATCGGATCTAAAACATATTGTGTTGTAGTGCTTGTAGGCCCAGGTCCATCTACCCATGTAGTGTTATTGTTATAGCTTACTTGCCATTGAAATGTAGAACTTCCTCCAGAATTGCCACTGAAGATATCCAGATCATTTTGACCACCTCCCGCAATCACGCCACAACTACTAGCGTTTAAATTATACGTGAAGTCATTTTGCCCTTGCGTAAATTCAATTACAGGTGTAGTAGCTATTGATATTAAGGCAGTAGCCGCTCTTGGAGAACTTTTGCAACCTAAAGCATTTTGAGCTTCGGCATAATAGGTCGTATTACTTGTTGGCGCCACTGAGAAATTCACCCCACTAGAAGAAGATCCAATACTTGAACCTCCTGATGCTCCTGTATACCAATTAATTGTGTTTCCTGCCGAAGTTGCGTTTAAATTAGTACTCGAACCAGTGCAAATTGAAATTCCTGTACTTGGAGTTACCGATGTTGGGGCTGCTGGAGTCGCGTTTACCGTAATTATAGCTGCGTTCGATGTAACCGGACAAGTAGCGTTATTTAATACTACAGTATAGGAAGCGTTATTTTCAGCCGCAGTGGGATTGGTTATCGTTAAAGTACTGGTTGTAGCACCACTGTAAATTCCCCCATTTGTTATGTTTCCGCTATTTTTTTTCCATTGATAGGTGGTTGCACCAGTAGCGGTGACACTAAAAGTAACGCTTCCCTTCGTACAAACAGTATTTGAATTAGGCTGGCTGCTGTAGGCAACAAAAGCAGAGGATATCGTATTTGTTAAATTAGATCCGTTCGTTAAGCCACTAATAATTCCCGTTCCCCCAGTCCTAGTTATATTTCCAGTATTGACAGCAGTAATAGCTCGAATTTGAATGCCACTAATTGTCATAGTGTCCGATGCACTGGTGTTGTTACAAGTGTAGGTGATAGTAATCGTTGTTGCGGTAACTACAATAGAAGCTGCAGAAAGATTGCGACCGCTAGTTACAGTTGCTGTTCCCGTTCCTGCTAAAAATTGAAAATTTGTTGGGCAAGTTAACTCTAAGGTGACACTTGTTCCTATTGAAAAAGCAGCAGTCGTCGTTTCTGCTATCACTATATTTCCTAAAACTGCATAACTTGAAGGAAACCCAGAACATACGGGAATTGCCAAGTTGGGAGTTGTAATAGTGACTTGAGCACTCATGCGATTACTTGATAAAAAAAGTAATACAACAATCAAAATTAAACGATATAATACCGATAATTTTAAATGTGTCATATCCTTTTTGTTGTCGTTTGTGTATTTTTTTTTCATGTCTTTTAGATATGATTCTATCCTTACAAATTTATTTTGATAAGTAGAAGTATTATAATTTATAAGGCAACTAACCCTAATACTCGTTTAGCAACACGTCTTAAATTAAAAAATACAAAAAATCTTACAAAATATCGCAAAAAAGAATTTACAACATATTTACATAAGGTATTTCGTCTCTTTTTTTGCGCATTTCATGGAGGTCATTTTAGAGAAAAAGCTAACCTTTATTAAATTCAATCAAATTTTACTACTTTTGGGATTCAATAATTAAGGATGAAATATTTAATTTTATGGTTGCTTTTTATTCCTATTTCAATTCTTGGCCAAACTAGTTTTGAAAAAGGCGAAATCTACTTCAATAGTGAAAAATACGACCAAGCAAAATTGCAATTTGAAAAAGCAATAACTCAAAACCCAAACGATTTAAAAGCTATCGAATATTTAGGTGATATTCAATGCTATGTAAAGCATTGGGAACTAGCAATTCCGTATTACGAAAAATTAACAAAAAGAAACCCAGTAGTGGCAGATTATTTTTATAAATATGGTGGTGCTATGGGAATGTTGGCCAAAGAATCTAATAAAATAAAGGCCTTACTGTTACTAGATGACGTTAAAGCTGCTTTTGAAAAAGCCATCCAACTCAATCCCAACCATATTGGTGCTCGATGGGCTTTGCTTGAAATATACATTCAACTGCCCGGAATTGTTGGTGGTAGTGAACGAAAAGCTCAAAAATATGCAAACGAGTTATTCAAAATTTCACCTGTTGATGGCTATCTTGCAAATGGACACATCGCCGAATATTTTGAAAGATTTAAAGAAGCCGAAAAAAATTATACCAAAGCCATTGACATTGGACATTCCAAAAACACTTTTCAAAAACTTTATAATTTGTATTGCAATAAATTGAAGGATTTTGATAAAGCAAAAAAATTAAAAAAAGAATTCGAAGATTACAGTCAGTCCTAAATCAAATTTTTCATTTAAATTAATATCAGATTTTATAAATATGCGTACACATTTCATAGCTATTGGCGGAGCAGCCATGCACAACCTGGCATTAGCACTACATAATAAAGGATATAAAGTAACGGGTAGTGATGATGCTATTTTTGAGCCTTCAAAAGCAAGATTGGATAAAAAAGGATTGTTGCCTGTTGAGCTTGGTTGGTTTCCCGAAAAAATTACTGCCGATATGGATTCAATAATTCTTGGTATGCATGCCAAAGCCGATAATCCTGAATTATTAAAAGCACAAGAATTAGGATTAAAAATTTATTCTTATCCCGAGTTTCTATACGAGCAATCCAAAAACAAAACTAGGGTGGTTATTGGCGGTTCACATGGGAAAACAACCATTACTTCCATGATACTTCATGTGATGCACTACAATAATATTGAAGTGGATTATATGGTTGGCGCTCAACTCGAAGGATTTGACACCATGGTTCACCTAACCGAAAAAAATGATTTTATTGTGCTGGAAGGTGATGAATATCTTTCTTCACCTATGGACAGAAGACCAAAATTTCATTTGTATCATCCCAATATTGCACTGATTTCGGGCATTGCTTGGGATCATATTAATGTGTTTCCGACTTATGAGAATTACGTTGAACAATTTGAAATATTCATCCAAAAAATCACTAACGGTGGAATTTTAGTTTACAATGAAGATGACTCCGAAGTAAAACGCGTTGCCGAAGCCGCTACCAACCCCATTCGTAAATTAGCGTACCATACGCCAAATTATACCGTGGAGGACGGAACAACTTTGTTGGAAACTCCGGAAGGAGCTATGCCAATAGAAGTTTTTGGCGCACATAATTTGAATAATTTAGCTGGTGCCAAATGGATTTGTCAAAACATGGGTGTTGATGAAGCCGATTTCTACCAAGCCATCGCCACATTTAAAGGTGCGTCAAAACGATTGGAAAAAATTGCGGAAGGAAAAGGAAAAGTTGCTTATAAAGATTTTGCGCATTCCCCAAGCAAAGTGTCTGCCACAACACAAGCCGTAAAAAGTCAATATCCAAATCGAAAATTAATTGCTTGTTTGGAATTGCATACTTATAGTAGTTTAAATGCCGAATTCTTAAAAGAATATCAAGGATCATTGGATGCGGCCGATGTTGCTGTAGTTTTCTATTCCCCTGATGCTGTAAAAATCAAACAACTCGAAGAGGTGACATATGATCAAATTGCGCAATCTTTTAAGCGGGATGACTTAATTATTTTTACCAATCCAAAAGATTTTAAAGACTATTTATTCAGTCAGAATTTCGATAACTCGGCTTTGCTTTTGATGAGTTCTGGAAATTATGGAGGATTAAATTTTGATGAAGTAAAAGGATTAATGAATTAAAAAACAAAATGGAACCAACCAACTTTTCTATAAAACAATGGGCTGAGGATGACAAACCTCGCGAAAAGCTCATGGGTAAAGGGAAAGCAGCACTAAGCGATGCCGAGTTGATAGCCATTTTAATTGGTTCCGGAAGTAGAAACGAAAGCGCTGTGCAACTCAGTAAAAAAATACTCGCCAGCATAGATAACAATCTCAACGCCATTGGTAAACTGTCTCTAAAACAACTCATGGAATTCAAAGGAATAGGAGAGGCGAAAGCCATAACCATTATTGCCGCCTTGGAATTAGGAAGAAGACGAAGAGCGGAGGAAATCGTTGAGCTTAAAAAAATATCTTCAAGCAAAGACGTTTTCGAATTGATGCAACCCATTATGGGGGAATTGCCACATGAAGAGTTTTGGATATTGTATTTGAACAATTCCAACAAAGTGATTTACAAAACACAACTCTCTAAAGGAGGTATAACAGGAACCGTTGTAGATATTCGATTGGTTTTTAAAATGGCGTTGGAACAAAATGCCACCTCTATAATTCTCACACACAATCATCCTTCGGGAAAGTTGCTGGCTAGTGAGGCGGATATTCAAATCACCAAAAAACTAAAATTAGCGGGACAACAATTGGACATCGCTATTCTCGACCATATAATAATCACCGAAACGGGTTTTTACAGTTTTCAAGACGAAGGCATTTTTTAAAATGAAACACATTACTGATATATTTTTTGACCTCGACCATACGCTTTGGGATTTTGATAAGAATTCAATTTTGGCATTTGATAAAATTTTTAAAAAGCAGCATCCAACTATCAATACGGCAAGCTTTATTGAGATATATGTGCCCATAAATCAAGCGTGTTGGAAGTTGTATCAAGTGGATAAAATGACGCACCAAGAATTGCGATATGAAAGATTAAAGCAATCTTTCGACGCCATGAATTATGCTATTTCAGATGAAGATATTGATAGCATTTCTGAGGACTACATTGAGTTTTTGCCCGATAACAATCAACTATTTGAGGGTGCAATAGAAGTGCTAGAGTATTTACATCCCAAATACAATTTGCATATTATTACCAATGGTTTTGCCGAAGTGCAAGGCAGGAAATTAAAAAACTCGGGGATTGGTAATTATTTTAAAACGATCACCAATTCAGAAATGGCGGGAGTAAAGAAACCCCATAGAAGCATATTCGAATTTGCGCTATCTTTGGCTGAAACCAATAAGCAAAATTCCATCATGATTGGAGATTGTATTGATGCGGATGTGCGAGGCGCAATAGCTTTTGGAATGCAGGCTATTTTGTTTGATGAAAAAGAAATTCATGCCGTGGACGGAATACTAACGATTAAGCATTTATTAGAATTAAAAAAATACCTTTAATATGAAAAAATATATTTTACTGTTGGTTTTGTTCTTTTCCGTTCAAGGGTTTTGTCAGGATTTGAATCAATATCAATATGCCGTTGTTCCAGCCAAATATGATTTTCTTAAAGAAAAAGACAAATACCGTCTGAATACTTTAACCAAGTTGTTAATGGAAAAATATGGTTTTAAATCGTATTTAACAACAGATGTGCAACCCGATGAAATAGCCAATACCAATTGCAATAAAGTTTTTGTAGATGTAATTGAAAACGGAACCATGTTTGTCACCAAGCTTAAAGTAGTCTTGAAAGATTGTAAAAACAACATCCTGTTTACCTCCGACGAAGGCACGAGCCGGGAAAAAGAATTTGGTGCTGGATTTAATGAAGCCCTCCGAAACGCGTTTAAATCTTTCGATACATTAAATCATCAATACAACGGAGCGGTTTTAAAACAAGAACCTGTTATTGCTACAGAAAAAGGGGCTGTTCCAAAAGAACCTGTTATTCTAAATGAAAATTTTGAAACACCAAAACCAACCGAAACTAAAGAAGTAACTACTGATGTCTTCTTTTTTGCACAGCCCACAGCCAATGGATTTCAAATCGTAAATAGCGCGCCAAAAGTTATCATGCGTTTGTTCACCACTTCTCAAAAAGATGTTTTTATTGCTAAGGGAGATACAGCCCAAGGCGTGGTAATTTTTAAAAACAACCAATGGGTTTTTGAATATTACGATAATGGAAAATTGGTTTCAGAACTTTTGAAACTGAAGTTTTAAATAAGTTGTCACACTGAACTTGTCGAAGCGCTAATACCCATACTTATCTTTCCACCTATTTTTTAAAAACTCCCGCGTGCCATTTTCTCTTGAATTGTTGCCGGGATTATAGAAAGCTGTGTTTTTAATTTCATCGGGAAGGAATTCCTGCTCCGCAAAATTATTGGCAAAATCATGCGAATATTTATACTCATCGCCATAGCCCAATTCCTTCATCAATTTTGTAGGCGCATTTCTCAAATGCAAGGGAACAGATAAATCGCCCGTTTGTTTCACCACTTGCTGCGCTTGACTAATTGCCATATAACTCGCATTGCTTTTAGCCGAAGTTGCCAAATAAACCGCGCACTGACTCAGAATAATTCGGCTTTCGGGATAACCAATGGTTGAAACAGCTTGAAAGGTATTGTTCGCCATAATAAAAGCAGTCGGATTGGCATTGCCAATGTCTTCACTGGATAAAATCAACATTCTTCGGGCAATGAATTTTACATCTTCGCCGCCTTCAATCATTCGAGCCAACCAATATACCGCACCGTTGGGATCGCTACCGCGAATCGATTTTATAAAGGCCGAAACGATATCGTAATGTTGTTCACCCGTTTTGTCATAGAGCACGGTGTTTTGCTGTACCAATTCCAAAACTTTATCGTTGGTAACGAAAATTTCGTCTTCAGCGGAAGCGTTTACGACCAATTCAAAAATGTTTAATAGTTTGCGTCCATCTCCGCCAGAAAGGCGCAAAAGCGCTTCGGTTTCTTGTAATTCAATTTTTCTGGTTTTTAAAAACACATCGGTAGTCATGGCGCGATGCAGCAAAAGTTCCAAATCTTCTTTGGAAAATGCATTCAAAACATACACCTGACAACGTGACAACAAAGCCGGAATAACTTCAAAACTTGGGTTTTCGGTGGTCGCGCCAATGAGTGTAATCCAGCCTTTTTCCACAGCCGCCAACAACGAATCTTGTTGCGATTTGCTAAACCGATGAATTTCATCAATAAACAAAATGGGATTTTTGGCTGTGAACAAACCACCGCTTTGTTTGGCTTTTTCAATCACATCCCGAATGTCTTTCACCCCCGAATTGATAGCGCTTAAAATATAAAACGGGCGTTTGCTTTCTTGAGCAATAATTTGCGCCAACGTTGTTTTTCCTGTTCCTGGTGAACCCCAAAAAATTAGCGAAGGAATAATTCCCTTGGCTATTTGTTGTGTCAACGAACCATTTGGCCCAACCAAATGCAACTGACTAATATACTCTTCTAATTTCTGCGGGCGAATTCGTTCGGCAAGTGGTGCTTCCATGTTGTAAAAATACTGATTTCTGCCAAAATAGCATTAAAAAATAATTGGTAGTATCTTTGATAAATCTAAATTTTTAAATCTAAAATTTAATATTAAATGAACGACCATCATTGTTTTAGATATTCAGCCTCAGTTTGGCTTGTTCCTACTTTTTTTTTGTTGGCCATTTGGACTGTTTTTTATATTGAAAATAAATTCAATGTAGATCTTGCTGTTCATGGTATTTTCCCAAGAACGTTATCAGGATTGCAAGGGGTTTTGTTCAGTCCGTTTTTGCATGGTGATTTGAGTCACATTGCTAACAATTCCATTCCGCTTTTTATTTTAACCGCTGCCTTGGTCTATTTTTACAGAGATATTTCTTTGAAAGTAATATTTTACGGGATTTTACTTTCTGGATTTTTAACTTGGGTTATTGGAAGAGATTCCTATCATATTGGCGCTAGTGGGTTAATATATGTATTGGTTTCTTTTATTTTCTTCAAGGGTTTGATGACAAAATATTACCGTTTGATTGCTTTGTCCTTGATGGTTGTATCGATATACGGAGGTATGATTTGGTATGTTTTTCCAAGTCCCGAAATTCCTGGAGGCATTAAAATTTCTTGGGAAGGACATTTGGCGGGATTAATAACAGGCTTTGTATTTGCTGTATTTTTCAAAACGCCCGATTATAAAAAAGCCATTCGTTACGATTGGGAAAGACCCGATTTCAATCCGGAAGAGGATATGTTTATGAAACACTTTGACGAAAATGGGAATTTTGTAAATACGCCTGAACCAGAGACGGAAGAAAATATTCCTTTGGAAATTAAGTATATTTATGAGTTTAAGGAGAATGACAATTTGAAAGAATTATAGCGCTGCGACTGAATGCTACGTCTAACTTCTCTGTCTCACCGCTTCATATAAAAAAGCGCCACAAGCCACGGAAACATTCAAAGAACCAATACTTCCAAACATAGGAAGTTTTGCTTTTTCTTCCACAATTTTTAACACCGATGGGTTGATTCCGCGGTCTTCACTTCCCATAATAATAGCTACAGGTTCGTTGAGCGAAATGTCATAAATATTTTGTTCGGTTTTTTCCGTTGCTGCCACTATTTTAATGCCACTTCCTTGTAGTTGAAAAATGGCGTCTTTAATATGTTCTACTTTGCAAATGGGCACGTTGAAGACAGCTCCAGCAGAAGTTTTTACGGTATCTCCATTCACAGGCGCCGAACCGTGTTTTTGAACAATGATTCCATCAACGCCAGTACATTCGGCAGTTCGGATGATGGCGCCAAAATTTCTGGCGTCTGATAATTGGTCTAGGATAAGAAATAACGGCATCTTGCCACTTTCAATTACTTTTTCTATTAAGGATTCCAAATCATGAAACGCTATTGGCGAAATCGTTGCTACAGCACCTTGATGATTATTGGGCGTTAATCGGTTTAGTTTTTCAACAGGAACATAGGAGAAGTTGATGCTTTTTTGTTTCATCACTTTCATCAAATCTTTGATTAGTTCTCCTTGCAAATCACTTTGAATAAACACTTTATCAATAACGGCGCCCGATTGAATTCCCTCAATGATAGCTCTAATTCCAAAAATTTGATGTTCTTTTTCCATGGCGCAAAGATAGTTTTTTTGTTTCAGATTTCAAGGCTTGCGCTAGAAGTTCGCTTTGAAACTGATATGAACTATAGAATTAGACAATTTCGCCGTTTGTTCTTTGGTGCTTCCGTTGGCATAAACAATATTGAAAAGGCCATTTTTGGTAAGCAATCCAAACCCAAAACCAAGACCAACCAAATTGTCTTTAATATTAGAAGTCTTGTCTTGGAAATAACCATAATCCATTATGGTATGCACGTAAATGCTTGGCGCTAATACATACTGGTATTCGGTGAGGATGGAACTGAAAAAATTACCTTGCAGGCTGTTCTCATTAAAACCCCGAATAGAATTAATGCCTCCAAAACGATACAATTCATTGATAATATAGGAATCGCTTTGTAAATAATAGTTCTGACTTTTTAGGGAAATGATGTTCTTGTTATTCAGATAAAAATTATGTTTGATCGTGAAATTCCCAAAAAACTGACTGTTCGTTTGCGAGTTGGCATTTCGTTTTCCAACACCAATTTTTAAATTGACATTGGTCTTTTCAGGAAAGAGGAAATCATCATTTTTAAAATCCAAAAATTCAAAGTTGGTAGTAATAAAAGAATTTTCAAAATCATTCAAAGAAGCGTTATTCACATTCTGAATATCGCTCGATTCGGTGGATTGATAACCCAAATACAAACGCGTATTGTAATTGAAATAATAGCCTAAATCAATTGCGGTTTGTGTGTTTTGATAGGTGCTGTCTTGCTTAAAAATATTGAGTTGTACTTTCAATCCCAACGGACTTTTGAAGATGTAAGGAAGTTCCACACCAAGGTTAAATGTTTTTTGATCTTGCCCGTCGCTTTTCCAATATAGCGATAGTTTTTCGCCTGAGTTCAAAGCGTTATTGAGAATCAAATCGATGTAGCCACTGAAAACCAATTTTTTTTGCTCGTCATTGGTGAAGCCCACATAACCATCAAAAGTATTCGATTTTGCTTTTTCCAAATAAACATACACTTTGGTGGAATCCTTTGTGAAAAGGATTTCGGGATATTTGGTTTGTTTTACAAATCGATATTTTTCAAAGTCGTTGTAAATTTTTTCTAGGTTTTGTTGATTGAAAACTTTGTTGCGATACAATCGTTTGATATTTTTTTTATGACCTTCAGGGAATTTGTCATATCCATTGATAACGATATCATTAAGTTGGCGTTGTTTCTCTAATATAATATTCAAGTCAGTAATAATAAATCCTTTTTTCTTTTGAAGATTAATCAATTTGACTTTAGCCATAGAGAAACCTTTGGCTTCCAGTTTTTTTAAAGTGGTAGTCAAAAAGGCCTCGCTTCCCGAAAAGGGCATAATTAAGGTGTCTTTTTTTGTGTCAAATAAATAGGCGTTTTCTTTACCTATATATATATGTATAAAATTTGTTTTTGCGCCTAATTGATATCGAAAGAAAAAAGTGCTGTCATTGAGCTTTTCATTTTCAATAATCTGATTTTCAGCAAAGCCAATTCGGGTTAGTCTTTCTGAGAAGTTATTATTCTCGTCAATAACGGATTTGGCGTTTATGTGTTTGGTAACATATCCAACTGAATCTATAATCTTGGACTCTTTTTCAGTTGATCCAGAAATTTTAAGATACAGTTGCTGCGCTGAAACATTCCAGCCGAAAGCCATTAGCAATCCTAATAAAAGTATCTTTTTCAAACGAATAATTAGTTTTGATAAAAATAACGCAAAAATTCAAGCTATCTTATAAAAGAGATCATAAATATACTTTTTGAAATAAGTATAAATTCAAAGTTCTTTTTCTTAAATAAATTTATTTTGAGGCTATTTCATATTTCATTAATAAACAAATATTTACTTCATTTTAAAATTAATGAATTATGATTTGTTTCATTAAAAATAATTACTACATTTGCAACCCCGTAAAAAGCGGGAATTTTATAAACAAGTAATTTTTAGTATTTAATTATGCCAACTATTCAACAATTAGTAAGAACAGGAAGAACTCAAATCACTAAGAAGAGTAAATCGGTTGCTTTAGATTCTTGTCCTCAAAGAAGAGGTGTTTGTACGCGTGTTTACACTACTACTCCAAAAAAACCAAACTCTGCAATGCGTAAAGTAGCGCGTGTACGTTTGACTAATGGAAATGAAGTGAATGCTTACATCCCTGGTGAAGGACACAATCTACAAGAGCACTCGATAGTATTAGTTAGGGGTGGAAGGGTAAAAGATTTACCAGGAGTTAGATATCACATCGTTCGTGGTGCACTTGATACGTCAGGAGTAGCAGGAAGAACGCAAAGAAGATCTAAGTATGGTGCTAAACGCCCAAAAGAAGCAAAAAAGTAATTTAAAACGTTGTTCTCGTAGAGACGTGATTTATTGCGACTAGAGGAGTATAGCATTTTATTAAAAAAAAGACATGAGAAAAAGAGCGGCAAAGAAAAGACCACTTTTACCAGATCCAAGGTTTAATGACCAATTGGTGACGCGTTTTGTGAACAACTTAATGTGGGACGGTAAGAAATCAACAGCTTTTAAAGTTTTTTATGATGCAATTGACATTATAGAAAGCAAAAAGCAAGATGCAGAAAAACCATCATTAGAAATATGGAAAGATGCTTTAA
>CAIMMM010000161.1 GCA_903842575.1 uncultured Bacteroidota bacterium
ATATAGGCGGAATTAATAGAGCTGACGTAGCAGACTTTTTAATTAAACAAGCAGAAAAACAAACTGAATTAAAAAAGTACATTGCACTATCTGAAAAATAGGATAAAATAAAAGCCTAACAGCGCACAAGCGCTCCGCTACCGCACAAAATCGAAGATTCGACGAAGTCAATCCTTGATGGTTCGTCAACTTAAATTGCCAAGCGACAAACATGATGAAACAAAACAAAGAAAAAGAATATGAAACCAAATAGTTCCCACAGCATATTAAACACATCATCAAATCTATTAGGATTTTGTCTTGTAGTGCTAACTTCATTAAAGATAACAAAGTATAATCAAACTTCTTTGATAGATGAACTTACAGGAGTAGCCTGTATTGTTTTAGCATTAAGCAGTTTTTTATCTTTTATGTCTATACGCTCCAATAATCAGAAAAAAATAAATCGTTTTGAAAAATTCGCCGACAATATTTTCATAGTTGGTTTAATATGTGTTTTCTTGATAACATTTGCAATTGCTTTTTCAATAATTTTCTAGTAAAAATCGCAACTGTCGCCAAGCGGCAAACCGTTATGGATAATTAATACCTTAAAATATGAAAAGAGTAATTACAATTCTAGTTTTTTTTCTAACCTTAGTGTCATTCAAAGGTCAATCACAAACGGTCATTTATAGTGGACGATATGGTTATGACGCTATAGTACACATTGACGATGGGGTCATTTATAAAGGACGATATGGTTATGATGCAATTGCACATGTGGATGATGGGGTCATTTATAAAGAAAGGTATGGTTATGATGCAATTGCGCATGTGGATGATGGTGTTATATATAAAGGAAGGTATGGTTATGATGCAATTGCACACATTGACGATGGTGTTATATATAAAGGAAGGTATGGTTATGATGCAATTGCGCACATTGACGATGGTGTCATTTATAAAGGAAGGTATGGTTATGATGCAATTGCACACATTGATGGCTATATAAGCGACATGAAGTTATATGCTGTATTACTCTTAATACTTGATATGTAATATCTATCCCAGCAGCTAAGCCATATTAAAACGATGACATAGCTGCAAAATGCATAACCATCACTAGGTTAACCTGTCTTCTTTTTAATGGGACTTACATAGCAGTTTGCCATGCGTTGTTCCAGGATTCCTTTAATAGCTCTTCGGGGATATACAATCCTTCCTTCCAGCTTGGTAAAAGGCACTGCTTGCTTTTTGCGCCATCGCCACAGCGTTTTATCACTCACATTAAAGATGAGTTTCATATCTTGATTGTCGATAAAATCCATTTGAAAGAGGATGGACTTTTTGAAGTTTTTGGTTGCCATTTCTTTTAGAATAGCTTCAATAATGACATGGAGTACCACATTATCCATAGTTTATATTTTTGATGAAACAATTGACGGACTGTGGTATATACAAATAAAAGTAAGGTAATACTTTGAATTGTACAAATAATTCATAGAAATTTAACACATTTCAGTAAATAATAGGAGAATGATATGGGTGAGGCGTTTTTTTAATACCGTCTCCCAATAGTGATTGGAACACTGATTGGGGTGGAGTGGAAGAGAGCAGTCTTGATAGCTGATAGTAGGGTGTTCCCTGCTTAAAAATGCAATAATACCTTTCTTATTCAAGTTTTGTTATATTTGTTGGAAATCAAACGGGCGTTTTTTCAAAAACTGTCGTTAGGGCAAATAAACGCAAGCGGTAATTTAAAACATACGACATATGAATATATTGAACTTGATTTACCTTTTATGGTTTTTATCTGAAATCATACTAAACAGTTTACTTCGTTCAGGCAAGGCGGACAAACCATCTTCTGATAAAAACACATTGCTTTTTATTTGGGTATCCATTATTATCTCCATAACAATTGGCGTGTTTGTCTCTAAAATGAGTACATTCCCTATTGATAAATCGGGACAAATTGAATTAATTGGTATATCAGTAATTATCATAGGTATTATTGTTCGGCTTGTTGCTATTAAGCAATTAGGGAAATTTTTTACCGTTAACGTTACTATTCGGGAAAATCATCAACTTTTGCAAAGCGGATTCTATAAATTTTTAAGACACCCTTCTTATACGGGCTCATTATTATCCTTTCTTGGTTTTGGCCTTTCATTAAATAATTGGTTGAGCCTTTCCATAGTATTTCTACCAACACTATTGGCAATGATTCATAGAATGAACATTGAAGAAAAAGTACTTACGGAACAATTTGGCAAACACTATTTAGACTATATTGCCAAAACGAAACGTTTAATCCCTTTCTTATATTGACAAGTTACACTATTCTTAATATTGGTACGTCCTAACATTTGGATGGAACGGATATTTAAACATAAATTTACAAATGGAGTCCAGCGACCATTTCAAAAAACGGGGCGACACCGAAAAGCCAAACGAGTAGGACAAATTAATACTACTAAAAATGAAGAACACGTATAAAATGCTGCCATTATCATTTGGCATGATTTTAATTTTGATTGCTCTAACCACCTCTTGCAAAAAAGAAGCAGCAAAGGATCCTGTACAAACACCTGAGCAAAGGGTAGAAGTAGCCCAAGACGCATTTGTCGCTACACTTGTTGCAACCCCACCAACAAAAACGGATATTTCCGAAAGAATAAAAAGTTATATGCTCAATAATCCCAAAGAGTTTTTTGGTGCTACCGTTACGTTGCTCGATAGTTTGAAAATAGCAACATACAGCCCTTATTGGTATCGATCTGGCAATGAACTGCAGGTAACCGACTTGAATGCAGATGCTACGTATCATATCAATGATCAATTGTGGTTTCGCCAACCAATAGACGGAGGCGTTTCAATATGGACTAAACCTTACTTTGATGAAGGTGGAGGGAATATATGGATGAAAACTAGATCGGTACCTGTTTCTATAAAGGGCAAAATCATTGCCGTTGTAACTACCGATTTAGCTATTAAATAATACTTTTCCCCAAGCTTTACATTTCAGTAGTATGCTTACTGTAGGTAAGTAGCACAGTGTTTTTTAAAGATTGGGGTGATTTTAAAATAAACTATGAAACTAGAGTTATATCAAGTTGATGCTTTTACGGATAAAACATTTGGGGGGAATCCCGCTTGTGTAGTACCTTTAAAAGAATGGTTGGCAGATGGTATTTTATTAAAAATTGCAAAAGAAAATGCTGTTGCTGAAACAGCATTTTTTGTAAATAAAGGAGAAAAAATACATTTACGGTGGTTTACACCTGAAATTGAAATGGATTTATGTGGTCACGCAACGCTTGCCACAGCCCATTGTTTAAAGACAATTCTAGATTACAAAAGCGATAAAATTGTTTTTGAAACTTTAAGTGGGGACGTAACCGTTTTGGTTGAAAAGGAACTTTATAAAATGGACTTCCCTTCAAGAATGCCCACTTTACAAAAACTTCCAGAAGTGATTGAAAAAGCTTTAAGCATCAAACCAAAAGAAGTTTTAAAAGCAAGAGACTATGTTTTAGTGTATGATAATGAAACTCAAATTAGAAATATTAAAATTGATAGGCAACTATTTGATCAAATAAGCCTTGATCCTGGTGGAGTAATTGTGACTGCAGTTGGTGATGACTGTGATTTTGTCTCCCGATTTTTTACACCACAAGCTTCTATTTTGGAAGATTCAGTTACAGGTTCAGCACATTGTTCTTTGATTCCTTTTTGGGCAGCAAGGTTACACAAAAAAGAATTAATTGCAATCCAAGTTTCTGAACGAGCTGGAAAACTTGTTTGTGAGGACAAAGGTACCCGAGTTATAATTAGTGGACAGGCAAAAACATATTCAATAGGCAACCTGTGGACAGAATAATAGCCAACCCACTATTCGATTATGTAAGCAATATAAAAGACAAACTATAATGGCGATAATATTAATTACAGGTGGAACAGGTCTTACCGGAAGATTTTTATGTAAAAAATTAATAGACAAAGGGTATGTTGTTGCCATACTAGGCAGAGCAAGTCAAAAGAATTTAGCAATACCAACTTATAGTTGGGACATTGACAAAAAAACAATTGAAAAAGGAGCCCTAGAAAAAGCCGATTATATAATACACCTTGCAGGGGCTAACATCAGTGAAGGAAGGTGGACAGCTAAAAGAAAAAAACAAATCATAGATAGCCGTGTTGCATCGGCACAATTGATTTTTGAAAAAATAAAAGAAAATAAAAACCAACTTAAAGCTTTTATTTCCGCATCAGCAATTGGATATTATGGAACAATTACAACAGATAAAATATTTTCTGAAACTGACCCTCCTTCCGATGACTTTCTTGGTGACACTTGCCGACAATGGGAACAATCAGCAGATAGTTTTAAAAAATTGGGAATAAGGACAGTAAAAATTAGGACAGGTATTGTGCTCACAAAACAAGGAGGGGCATTGGCAAAAATGATAACTCCCATCAAATTAGGAATTGGTTCAGCAATTGGTAGTGGAAAACAATATTTGCCTTGGATACATATTGACGACTTATGCGACATCTATATTAAAGCAATAGAGGACATCCATATGAACGGAGCCTATAATGCTGTAGCACCTGAGCATATTACAAACAGAGATTTTACTGAGACATTGGCACGTATTCTTAAAAAACCTTTTTGGCTTCCTAATATTCCAGCAATTGTAATGAAAATAATATTTGGTAAAATGTCCGCAATGCTTTTAAAAGGAAGTCGTGTTTCATCAGAAAAAACTATAAACGCAGGTTACAGATTTTCATTTCCTAAACTTGAAGGTGCGTTAGTTGATCTAATAGTTGATAAGACCAAATGAGAATTGGGTCATTACATTCAAAACATCTAGACGCTAAGGTATTTATTGCTTTTCAAAAACTTCGAATATATTCTTTATAAATAGTTAATTCGTTTATTTCGTTTGTACCTTAATCCATTCCAAAACTATTGTCATGGCAGTTGGCGAAAACGTTTGTTGGATATCGGCGTATTCCGTTGGTGAACCCGTTGTACATTCTTGGAATGAATGGTTCAAATTGGGAAGAATTTTGGTAGTTATGTTTTTGTTTTTTGCTTTGGTTAAGGCGGTTGTAATAGCATTCAGATTTTCTGTTGGTGGGACTTGCAAATCTTTGGCACCATTAATTGCTAGTACAGGACATTTCACTTTTTCTAAGGCAATTGCCGGATTGTATTTAATAAAATAGTGCATCCAAGGACTGCTTAATTGATTCACTATGGATTTTATTTCTTGATTATGAGCTGTTTTTTCGTCCTCTGTAGTTAGCTTTTTATTGTCTATTTTTTGATAATAAAGTGCCAAATCGGTTTTGAGTTGTTCGGTTGTTTTGGCTGTTTTTACTATTTCAAATGCACCTTTGTTTGAAGTTTGCCCTTGTTGTATTTCAGCTTCAGTTGTACCTTCGGCACGTTCTATTAAAGCTTTTTGTAATAGTAATAATGCATCACCTGGAATTCCTGTTCCCGCCAAGAGTACAATAAAAGCAACGGATTTATTGGTACTGGCAACCATGGGTGCAATAAGACCACCTTCGCTGTGTCCCATTAATCCAATTTTCTTTGAGTTGATTTCTTTCCGGGTTTGTAAATAGGCAACGGCTGCAGCGGCATCATCAGCAAAATCGGCAGTGGTGGCGGTTTTAAAATCACCTTTAGACTCAGCAATTCCACGGTCGTCATAACGCAAAACGGCAATACCATTTTTGGTCAAAAAATCCGAAAGAACAAGAAATGGTTTGTGTCCCAAGAGTTCTTCATCACGGTTTTGAGGTCCACTACCCGTAATTAAAACCACTACAGGAAAGTTCCCTTCTTTTGTTGGCAAAGTCAATGTTCCCGCTAATGTGATTCCAGCTTTACTGTTTTCAAAAATAACGTCTTCCGAATAATAAGGATAAGGTTTTATTGGGTCTTGTGGTCGTACAATTTTTTCTTTTTCGACAAGTCCTTTAGATAAGTTTAAAGGAATAGTTAAAGGGCCTTGTTTGAAAGTACCCACGATATTCCCATCACTTCCTAAAACGCCTTCATAGGTAATGGAGCCCATTGGAATAGCCAGTTTAAGTATATAATTTTCAAAGGTTGTCGTTGTTATAGGAATTCCAGTTGCTTTTTGGTCGGGACTGTCCATAGTAGAAGTGAAACCAGTGTCGGTTTTAGAGATATTAAAAACCAAACGCAATTGTGTGCCTTGGACTTTCAAGATACCATTCCAAGAACCTGTAATGTCTTGTGCGAAAGTGGTAAATGAAACCAATATAATAAATAAAAAAAGAGTCGTTTTTTTCATGGTACGTTTTTTTTAAAAGTGCATAAAGGTATCAAATAAATTACTAATTATTATTTGGTTAAATACCAATTAACATGCAATAAATTCAAATTTTTCGGTAGGGTAGACAAAGTTTACAAAAACACACATACAAAAAGTTAATTCTCAAACACAAACAAGTTGAATGTTGTTTTTTTTACTATTTTTATCAACCGAAATAAACAATAGTAAAAAATGAAAAATTTTTCAAAGACAATTATCGCAAGTGCAACTCTTGCATTGGTAGCACTTCAAACACAAATGATAAGTGCACAAGACAATTCCATTAAAATGACAAATCCACTTTTACAAAGAAGCACGTTGCAGTATCAAGCACCGCCATTTAATTTAATTAAAGACGAACATTTTAAACCTGCTTTCGAGTTTGGTTTAAAAATTCATGATGCCGAAATTGACAATATTGCAAACGACACTTCAAAACCAACGTTTCAAAACACAGTTTTAGCTTTAGAACTTAGTGGTGTGGATTTAGGAAGAGCACAAGGTATTTTTTATAATCTAACGGGAGCAAATACCAACCCAACATTACAAGATATAGAAGAAAAATATGCGCCAATTTTTTCGGCACATACAGATAAAATATATTTAAACAGCAAAATATACAATCGTATTAAAGCTTTAAATATTGCTTTATTAAAAGGAGAAGATAAAAAACTAACCGAATACTATTTACAACAATTTGAATTGGCGGGTGCTAATTTATCCGATGAGGATAAAGAGAAAATGAAAAAAATAAATGGGGATTTGGCTAGTTTAAGTACACTCTTTGGTAACAAACTTTTAATAGCTCGTAAAAATGGCGCTGTTCTTTTTACTGATGAAAAAGAATTGGATGGATTGAGTGATGCAGATCTTGCAGCGGCAAAAGACAAAGCAAAAGAAGCTGGGAAAGAAGGTTTTTTAATTGGATTATTAAATACAACCCAACAACCTTTATTGCCAAGCTTAAACAATAGAGCTACAAGAGAAAGATTATTCAAAGCGTCTTGGGGTCGTGCTGAAAAAAATGATGATGGCGATACTCGCGAAACCTTAGAACAAATGGCAAGATTGCGTTTGCAAAAAGCACAATTAATGGGTAAAAAAAGTTATGCCGAATGGAGATTGCAAGATCAAATGGCACAAAAACCTGCTGCAGCAATGAAATTATTAGCTGACATTGCAAGTGCATCAGTTGCCAAATCAAAAGAAGAAGCGAATGAAATTCAAAAATTAATTAATTCCCAAGATGGCAGTTTTAAATTAGAACCTTGGGATTGGAATTACTATTCTGAGCAAGTTCGTAAGGCAAAATATGACCTTGATGAAAATGAAATAAAACCTTATTTTGAAGTAAATACAGTTTTAGAAAAAGGAGTGTTTTTTGCTGCTCAAAGAATGTATGGCATCACTTTCAAAGAAAGAAAAGATTTACCAGTTTACAATCCTGATGTAAAAGTATATGAGGTGTTTGACGTTACTGGGAAATCTTTAGCGATTTATTATTTAGATTTTTATACTAGAGATAACAAAAGTGGTGGTGCATGGATGAACAATTTTGTTAGTCAGTCACATTATTTACATCAAAACCCGGTAATTGTTAACGTTTACAATTTTGCAAAACCTGTAAATGGTAATCCTTCATTAATAAGTTTTGATGATGTTACTACCATGTTTCATGAATTTGGACACACATTACATGGTCTTTTCGCCAATCAAAATTATGTAACATTATCCGGAACTTCTGTTCCTCGTGATTATGTTGAATTTCCTTCTCAAATCAATGAGCATGCTGCTTTAGATCCAGCAGTTTTAAAAAATTATGCTATTCACTACAAAACACACGAAGTAATTCCTCAAACGTTAATTGACAAAATTAAAAAAGCAGAAACATTCAATAAAGGATATGATGTAACCGAATTATTAGCAGCCGCAACGTTAGACATGGCTTGGCATAGTGTAGAAAACGAAGCCGATTTTAAGCCAACATTAGAATTTGAAACAGCAGCATTAAAAAAATATGGTTTGTTAGTAAACGAAGTGCCAACAAGATATCACTCGCCTTATTTTGCACATATTTGGAGTGGGGGGTATTCTTCCGGGTATTATGCTTACACATGGTCAAAAACATTAGACTATAATGTTTACGATTGGATGAAAGCCAATGGAGGTATGACAAGAGCCAATTGTGATCGTTTTAGAAAATATATATTATCTGTTGGAAATAGTGTAGATTTAAATAAAGCATTCATAACTTTAATTGGTCATGAAATGCAAACGAAGCCTTATTTAAATAATGCAGGTTTTAATACTAAATAATTAGAAGTAAGATACATTTTCAAGAGGCATTCAGTAATGGATGCCTCTTTTTATTATAATCTATTTTATAAACGAAGACTATATTCTGCATTTTCATCATAATTAAAGTTACATTTACTTTGTTGAAATCAAATAATATCTCCTATGAAAAAAATAATCGTTGTAATACTTTTTATCGTTTATCCTTTTTTGACTGAAGCACAGAGCGACAACAAAATCTCCATAGGAACTATTGAACACATAACTTCTAAAATTTTAAGTGAGGAAAGAGAGCTCAGGATATATGTTCCAAATAGTGGTTCAGACAATATTTTTGGTAAAAAAAAGTACCCTGTTTTGTATTTATTAGACGGAGAAGCCCATTTTAATTCGGTTGTGGGAATGATGGAACAATTATGTACTAATGGGAATGCTGTTGTGCCTGAAATGATTATTGTGGGAATTACAAATACTGACAGAACTAGAGATTTAACACCGACACATATAATTTCCGATGTGCCCATGATGAGAATTGAAGACTCTAAGACAACTGGTGGTAATGAAAAACTTTTTGAGTTCATGGAAAAAGAGTTATTTCCATTTATTGAATCCAAATATGGAACTGCATCCTACAGAATGTTAATTGGACATTCCTTTGGTGGATTAACGGTTATCAATGCATTGATTAATCACACCCACCTTTTTAATGCTTATGTTGCCATTGAACCAAGCATGTGGTGGGATAAAGAGATTTTTTTGAATGATAGTAAAGTAAAATTATCCAAAAATAAATTCAAAAATGTAGATTTATTTTTAGGTATTGCCAATACAATGGAAGCTGGAATGAGCATTACAAAAGTTGCCAAAGACACAACTCAAGGTACGAGACACATCCGTTCTATTTTGAATTTGGACAAACATATTAAAAGTAATCCACAAAATGAACTCCATTTTAATTCCAATTATTATAAAGACGACAACCACAATTCAGTTCCGCTAATTGCAGCATATGATGCTGTTCGTTTTTTCTTTAAATTCTATAAACTCAACATCACAATAGATGACTTTACGAGTAAAGGATTGGCTTTTCCTATAAAAATTGAAAAACATTTTGAAAATGTATCTATTAAAATGGGATTTAAAATTGCACCACCCGAACAATTTGTAAATAGTCTTGGTTACAATGCAATAACAGAAAAAAATATAAAACAAGCCGAATACTTTTTTAAAATGAATCTTAAAAATTATCCGGATAGTTTTAATGTTTATGACTCCTTGGGAGATTATTATGTTTCAATAGATGATAAGGTAAATGCAATTTTAAATTATAAAAAAGCATTATCTATAAATGAGTTTCCTGAAACCAAAAAAAAATTAGAAAATATTCAGAAATAATAGCACTTCTTTATTACCCAACTATCATTCTCGAATACTTCCCAAATAACTTTCTAAACAGCCAGGCAACCAACATACTTAGTGCTATAGAAAATACAGTTAGGTATAATCCTCCAACGACACTATTAAAATGAGCTATTTTAGTAAAAAAAGATACCGGACCAATATAACCCATCAAAATTCCTAAAAAAAAAGATAGGCAAAAAGAAGATGGTAAAAGCATTCTTTGCAATGGGTTGCAACCATTTGGGTTGTTTTTCCCCTAAACCTTTAAAAAATAAAAGTACCAACAATGAAATAGAAATTTGATGACTTCAATGTAGTAATAAAATGATAAGTCTAAAACTTAAATATTCTTAAATAAAAAAGGAGGCCTTTTTACAGGCCTCCACTTAGATTTTGATTTACCATTATCAACTTAAACGGTTCCGAGTAGCTGACTATTGAAATACCTTGAACAAGGCTCTCAAGTAATTAATCAAAATCACACTCAAATGTACAATTTAATTTGATATAAAAGCATTGAAACCAGCGCTTTAACATTTTTTTAACGTTGGGTTTTTGGATGTGAAAAATATAAGTAAAAGATCAGTAGGATTTTTTAGTACTTACCGTTTAGCAACTCACCTCCAATTGCCGATTTTGCTTCTATACCCAATTTTTTCATCATTTCATAAGTCGTACAAACTGCTGCAGAAGTAACTGGAATCCCAATTTCTTTTTGGATTAAATCAATAGCCTCCAAGGAGGGCATTTGCACACAAGCTGAAGCGACTAAAACATCCACGCCTGTTAAATCCAATCGTTTGTATATTTCTAGTAAATTCATGGGGTCTTGCGCCGCTACTTCTAAATTATCGGGGATTTCTAAAGCGATGGAGTCTACCACTTCAAAACCTTGATGTTCTATATAATCTACAACCATATCGGTTAACGGTCGCATGTAGGGTGTAATGATGGCCACTTTTTTGGCTCCCAAAATTTTTAATCCATTAATCAATGCGCCAGCAGAAGTTACAATTGGAGTAGGGAAGTCGTTGGCTATTGTTTCTTGATGCAAATTTACTTCGGATACACAATGATAGCCGCGTCCCATACTCATAATGGCTACCAAACAAGCATAACCCATTACATCTACATGCGCATCTGATAGTTCTTGCGCACATTGTAAACTCATAGCATCCATGGCTTCGAGTTCTTCCTTGGTCACTTTTTTCATTCGCATTCTGCTTGAATGAAAGGTAAAACGTTCAGGTAAAATGGTTTCTCTAGAACGAAAAATAGCTGGTATTTCGGTTTCCATCGTCACATTGGATGACGGAACTATTTGCCCTATTCTGTATTTTGTTTTCATGTTATTATGTTTGAATTTCGGATAAAATAGATTTTTATATTATCTGTTTTGGGCAATTATAATTAAATCCGTTGTTTTTTCATTGTTATAAAAATACTCTTTTCGTTCTATATGAATGATGTCAAAATTATTTTCTTCAAGGGCTACCGACAAATAATCGGCTTGATGGAAATTCTGATACATGGTATCACCCGTACTTCCAGTTTTATAACCTGATTTGGAGTTGTCGTCTTCCATCGTACTAATGTAAAGTATTCCCTTTTCATTTAAAATTTGATTGGCTTCTTTGATAAATTGTAGTGCTTCAACTTTTGATAAATAAGGCAGTCCAAAACCACATAGGATGGCATCAAATTTCATTTTAAGGCTTGTTATAGCTCTGCAATCTAACAATTGAAAATAAGCTTTAGGATTATTGTTTTTAGCTAAATGAATCATATTGGGGGCCAAATCAGTTCCAAGAATATTAAAATCGGAGCACTTCTCTAATAAATATTTTGTAATGTTTCCAGGGCCACAAGCTAATTCTAAAATCTCCGCCTTATCTTTTGCGATAGCATCACAAAAAATATTTAAGGAGTCATGATAAAGGGAAACATCCATAAACTTTTCCTGATAACCTTCAGCTAGTTTATTGAATATATCGACAGCTTTTTTTGTTTGATCCATAGTTTTCACTATAAACTGTGTGGCTAGATTTCCTTAACTGTATTTACAATCGTTCCAATTCCTTCAACAGTGGCTTCAATAACATCACCATTATACAACCATTCTTGTGGATTTCTTCCGGCTCCAACTCCTGAAGGCGTTCCAGTGGCAATGATATCGCCAGGCTCTAAAGTAAAAACCGTGCTCAAATCTTCAATCAAATCATTGATGTTGAAAAGCAAAAACTTAGTATTGGAATTTTGTTTTTCAACACCATTTACTTTCAATGATAAGTTTAAATTATGAGGATTTGGAATTTCATCTTTCGTTACTAAAACAGGACCCATTGGTGCAAAAGTATCTTGTCCTTTGGAAACAATCCATTGTCCTTCACGACGACAATCTCGCGCCGAAATATCGTTGATAACGGTATAACCAAAGACATAATCCATAGCATCAGCTTTGGAAACATATTTTCCTTTTTTACCAATAACCACTGCCAGTTCCACTTCCCAATCTAATTGCTCGGTCAATTTGGTGTTTTTAATGATTTCTGTATTGGTTGCGGTAACGGTGGTTGGCGGTTTGGAAAAGATGATAGGTTTTTGTGGCAACTTTCCTGTTGTATCTAAAGTTCTAGCACTTTCGGCAACATGTTCCGTATAATTCAACCCAATTCCAATGATGTTTTTCCTAGGTTTAGGAATAGGAGCGAGGAAAGTTACTTCGTCCAATTCATAAGCGATTTCTTCAAAGTAAGCCGGTTCAGTTGCGGCAATCATATCATTTAGTTCTTCAACTAATTCAAACCCCATATCTATTAATTCCAACATGGTGGATGGCAAAGGAAAATTGGATATTTCTCCAAAATCTTCCATATCGATAACTTGGTTATTGTGAAGGAATCCGAGTCGTGGTTCCAAATCGACAGTGGTGTAGGTGAGTAGTTTCATTTGTTTTTATTTCTTACTAAAGTCTATTATCTATATTATCTTTTCTCTAACTTAAAACTTGATGCCCATTATTCTCTTCTAATTCTCTCTCCTGATATAATCCCAATTTTTCCATCACTGGCAAATCATTAAATGAAAATAAACAAGCATCTTCGGCATCAGAAGCATTGTGATGTTCGTGCCAAGCCCATGAAGGGACACAAAAAATATCTCTTTCCTTCCAATCGAATCGCTGGCCGTTAATGATGGAATAGCCTTTTCCTTTGGCACATTGATACACAAAAGAACCGGTATGCTTGTGTGCTTTTCCTTTGAAAGCAGCAGGTAATAATTGCATAGAAGCTCCCATGGTTTGCATCACATGCCCACCTGTTAATGGATTGGAATAGTGCATCAATATTCCGTCAATCGGATTGATTTTATTTACTTTTAAAGCTTCTATTAGGGAAGGATAAACGGTTTTCCAAGAATACTTAAATAAAGGCGAATAGGGTTTGTCCCAAGTTGTATCAGCTGGAATTAAACCGGCACATCCATACATAATTGGTGAATAATTCACTGGATAATCTAATGGCTGTTTGCCATCATAAACCGCATAATCATTAGCTTCTAAAGCATTGACTAACGGAATATCCAACCCATCTTGCCAAATACACGTTTTTCCATTCGCATCCACACCGTGTTCGTGCCAAGTGGAATTAGGGGTAATCACAAAATCATTCACTTCAAATGTGATTTTATTACCATTAACAACCGTATAACCACCTTCGCCTTCCATAATAAAACGCAAGGCCGATGCTTTGTGCCGGTGTGCCGAAGTGCTTTCGCCAGGACGTGTTACTTGAATTCCTGTATATAACCAGCCTACAGCTGCCGAAACATCTTTACGTTTGTCGTTGACTAAATAGACCACTCTACGTCCGGCTTGTTCCGGTGTTACAAGCTCAGAAGATTTTAAAACCAACTCCCGTAAATCATCATATTTCCATAGCATTGGAATTGAAGAGCTTCTTGGTTCCCATGGTTCAATAGCATTAGCAACTGTCCATAAGGCGCCCGCACCGTGGCTTTCAAGTTCTTTGTAGTAGGCCTCGAGTTCGGGAGTGTCTTGTACTCGGGCACGACCGATTACGTCGTCTGAATGTTTTGCTTCCATTTTATTTTTTATTAAAATCTTCGTGATTATCTATAAAAGTAATATTTTTTGTTGGAGCAGTATTTACTCGTAAATCAAAAATATCAAATCGGTTATAATGACCAAGAATATCATGCATTTGTTTCGGTTGTATGCATTTTTCCAAATCAATATCGGCATAAATAATACCTTCGTCGTCAATTAAAGGAGTTCCAATTACGGCACCATTAGGGCCAATAAAACCAGAGAAAGCAGAGTTTTTCCGTGTCAATATTTCATCAACATTGGGAACATCAGCGCGTAAAGCATCTTTTATTTCTTGAGAAATGGTAGAACAGGAAACGATGGTGAATAATTTTCCTTCAAATGAATGGGCACAAGCTCTAATTTTTATGGCTTCCGCCATATCATAATCGGGTGGAGCAACAGGCAACGAAATATAATTGGCAATGTGAATTAATTCCCCTTGCGTTAACAATGTAAAACGTGCTAAAGTATTGGTGTTTTCACCACAAGCTAAGGTTCCAATGGGACCAATTTTAGTATCGTAAACTTTTAAAGAAGAACCGTCACCGCTTGACCAAGTGAGTTTTTCGGCCCAAGTTGGGACTAATTTACGGTGTTTTCCAATTAATATTCCAGTATTATCAATGATTAAATTGGTGTTGTAAATCTCGCCATAGCTGGTGCCACGTTCGTTAATTCCGATGACAATATGGATGTTGTTGTCTTTTGCTGCTTGAAATAATCGTTTAATATTATTGTCATCAACAGTGACCGAATTTTTATATAATTGTTCGTACCACTTGCTACCCTGTATTGGTGTCATGATCCAATTCCAGTAGGGATAGCCTGCAATAAACACTTCTGGGAAAGCAATGAGTTGCGCTCCGTTTTTACTTGCTTCTTTGATGAATGAAATGGCTTTATCTACTGTTTTTTCAACATTTAGAAAAACAGGAGAAGTTTGAACGGTAGCGGCTTTGAATTTTTTGAATTCCATAGTTGTTTCATTATGAAGTTGAAATTACAAATTATGATTTAAAACGATAATTAATTCGTAATTCATAATTGGTAATTCATAATTTTTTTCTTCATTTCGTCATTAAAAGCTTCTGCTTTTATGGCATCTCTCCCGTTATTGATAGCAACGTTTACAAGCGTTACTTCTCCTTCCAAACAGGTTACTCCTTGTTCATCTTCGAATTTAAATCCACAAGTAACAGAAGCGCCACCAAGTTTAATTACCCAAAGTGATTTGGTTAAAATTTCTCCTAAACGTCCTGCTTTTTTGAATTGTACTTTTAAATCAACTGTTGGGATGCCATTGGTTTCATGAATTTTTGAAAACGGTCGGTCCAATGCTTCTTCAAACCAATCTTCCACTAAGTCATTCAGCATTTCTAGAAAACGGGGATAGAAAACAATTCCGGCGTAATCCACATGCTTAAAGCGTATTTTTTCTGTTTTTGAAAAGGGTTTATTCATATTACTTTAATTTATAACGTTGTATTTTTCCGGTTTCAGTTTTTGGCAATTCGTTCACAAAATTAATAACTCTTGGATATTTATATGGCGCAGCTATTTCTTTGAACCACTGCTGTATAGCTACTTTCATTTCTTCGGATGCGTTATCTTTTTCTTTTAAAACAATGTGGGCGCAAACCACCATGCCACGTTCTGTGTCAGGCAGACCCACAACAGCACATTCCGAAATTTTATCATGTGTTAAAAGTACACTTTCTACTTCAACTGCACCAATATTATATCCCGAAGATATAATCATGTCATCACCACGCGCTACAAACCAAAAATAACCTTCTTCGTCTTGACGAAATATATCGCCTGTGATATTCCATCCGTTTTCCACATATCCCTTTTGTTTGTCAACTCTTTTTAGATATTTGCATCCAGTAATTCCTCGAACAGCTAATCTTCCAGGTTCATTTGGCGGAACTTCCATTCCGTTATTATTGATTACTTTGGCTTCATAGCCCGAAATGGCAACGCCAGTAGCGCCAGGTTTCATATTCTCTTCGTTTGAGGATATGAAAATATGCAGCATTTCTGTAGCGCCAATACCATCAATGATTTTTAATCCAGTTGCATTATACCAATCATTCCAAACTGCTAAAGGCAAGGTTTCTCCGGCAGAAACGCATTTTCTTAAACTAGAAATATCAAAATCTTTTACTTTTGTTGTTATAACGCGCCAAGCGGTTGGAGCAGTAAAGCAAACGGTGATTTTATGTTCTTGTATGGCTTGTAAAAGCAAATCGGGACTTGGTTTTTCAATTAAGAAAGTGGAAGCACCAAAATACATAGGGAATAAAACTAATCCACCGAGACCAAAGGTAAAACCCAATGGTGGACTTCCTGTAAAAATATCGTTTGGTTTAGGTTGCAAGGAATAGTTTGGAAATGCTTCACAAATATGGAGAATATCTTTATGATAATGAGATGTCATCTTAGGTAAGCCAGTTGTTCCTGATGTAAATCCGATTAAGGCAACACTATCCGATTTGGAATGATAATTCGAAAATGTTTTGGGTTTACCCTGCATTAATTCATCCAATTCCGAATTTCTGTAGAAGCAAACCTTTTTTAGAAAATTAGATTTTACCAAATGCATTTCGCCTTCTAAATCCTTATCGCAAAAGGCATGAGAGATTTCGGCACAATCGATTATGGTGGTTAATTCTTTGGAACGAAGTAAAGGCATGGTGGCAACCACAATTCCGCCAGCTTTTAAAACAGCAAACCAACACGCTACCATCATAGGATTATTGGCAGAACGAATTAAAACTCTATTCCCAGATTTTAATCCCAAATCATCCACTAAAACGTGTGCAATTTGATTAGCTTTCTCATATAAATCTTGATAACTCCAAGTGCTGTCAAACGTACGGATACATATGGCATCTCCGCGACCTTCTTGGATGTGATTATCTAATAGTTTCTCAACACAATTCAACATCTCCGGTCTTTGAAACTCGGGTAAGTCTAAGAAAACATAGTCGGGCTGCAAGTCCAGACTTGGTAAACTCTCGTGAGCAAAATTGTCTTCGTAGTGTTTCATGATTGAATAGTGATAATCCGTTAGGTTTAGTATAATTATTTTTTATTGCTTTTTGGTTTCAATGCTATTTTCATTGCTTCTGTTTGCTTTCTTTCAGCAGCTTTCAGCGGATATAAATGTGATATTCCTGCTTTGTATTGATTTGGAATATCTGATGGTTCAAATTGCTCGTAGGCTTGCGCGTTTCTAACGAAATTGGCATCTAAAAGCAAAGGCCTTCCCAATGCTACTAAATCGGCTTTTCCATTGAGGAGTATGGTGTTAATTTGATCAATATCCTGAATATAGCCTGTCGTTATTGTTGGGACATGCACCGTATTTCGAACAGCATCCGAAAAAGGCGTTTGCCACATTCTACCCGTTTGTGGTTTTTGAAGGGCTACTGTATTACCTGTAGATACGTTGATAATATCAGCACCAGCATCTTTGAAAGCCTTTGCTATTGTCATAACATCGTCTTCTGTTATACCATCTTCTGTCCAATCTGTTGCTGAAATTCGAACCGACATCGGTTTGCTTTGCGGAAATTCTCTTCGCATCGCTTTAAAAACGCGTAGTGGAAACTTCAATCTGTTTTCAATACTTCCTCCAAACTCATCGGTTCTGAAATTGGTTAAAGGAGAAAGGAAGGAAGCTAATAGGAATCCATGATGCGCTTGTAATTCAATTAGATCAAAACCTGCTTCGTTTGCATTTTTAGTTGCTTGAACGAATTGAGCAGTGAGGACATCCATATCCTCTTCATTCATTTCGGTCGGCACTTCAAATTTTGAATTGTATTTAATAGATGAAGCAGAAAGTAATTCCCATGGTGTTTCTAAAGGTTCACTTATTCCTTCCCAAGGTTTTTTAATAGCGCCTTTTCGTCCGGAATGCCCCAATTGAATTCCTATTTTTGTTTGTGTATTTTGATGAATAAAGTCTACTATTTTTTTCCACTTAACTATTTGTTCTTTAGTATAAATACCTACACAACCTAAAGTTATACGTCCTGTTTTTAAAACAGCAGTCATCTCGGTGATTATCAATCCCAATCCACCAATAGCTCGTGAAGTATAGTGTTGAAAATGCCAATCGTTGACTTCTCCATTTTCAGCGGAGTATTGTGCCATAGGTGACATGACGATGCGGTTTTGTAATGTTAAATCTCTTAGTTTAAATTTATAAAAAGCGGCTGTCACCGGCACTTCGACAGGCTCAGTGTGACAGTTATTATTTGAATTGAATTCCAATAAAACTTTATCAGTAAATGATTTATCTCGCAAGCGAAGATTTTCATACGTTACTTTTTTAGAACGCGTCATGCAACCAAAAGCAAATTGGTAAAATGGATGTTGGTTGTTTCTGTCCATGTTTTCAAACCAATCCAATGAAACCAGCGCAGCATATTGTATCATCTCCACTGTGTTTCTGCGGGTTTTATCATACTGTTCAAAAGCGGCCTGCACATCGTTTGGATTTGCCATTACGGCATCAAATAAACCAATCGCAGAATCCATGGCTAATTTAGTTCCGGAGCCAATAGAGTAGTGGGCTGTGGCTTTGGCATCGCCTAAAAGCACGATGTTATTATGATACCATCTTTCATTGGTAACATGCGGAAATTGACGCCAATGCGATTTGTTGGAAATTAGTGGATGTCCATCTAATTCTTCTTTGAAAATTTCATTAATCTTGGCAATCGTATCTTCTTCATTGGTCACTTCGAAGCCATGTTTTTCCCAGGTATTATCACTGCATTCAAATATCCAAGTGCTCATACCTTCTTCATATTGATAGGAATGGGCAACTATTAATCCGTGTGGTGTTGTTCTGAAAAAATAAGTAAAAGCATCAAGAGGTTTTGTAGAACCTAGCCAAACGAAGCGGTTTTTCTTTAGTTCGATTTTGGTTCCAAATTCGTTGGCGAATTGAGTGCGGATAGCACTTGCAATGCCATCGGCAGCCAAAATAATATCAGCCTCTTTGAATTGAGATAGATTTTCTACATTTTGTTCAAAGTGAAGGTTGACTCCTTCTTCGGTACAACGTTGTTGCAATAATTGCAAAAGCGTTTTGCGGGAACAGCCACAAAATCCGTTGCCGGCAATACTCACTTCATCTCCATCACGTGCAATAATAATGTTATCCCAATAGGCAAATTTACTGCGAATGAGTTCATAGGATTGCATGTCGCGTTTTAAAAATTCACCCAAAGTCTCATCGGAAAATACTACACCAAAACCAAAACTATCGTCGGGTTTGTTGCGTTCGTATACATCAATTTGCCAATGAGGCATCGCTTTTTTGGTTAATATCGAAAAATACAAACCGCCTGGACCACCACCTATTACTGCTATTTTCATATTTATTACTGACAATTATTTCCTATTTAAAAAAATCAAAAGCGCCTTTCCGTAGATTAATATTTTTTTTGAGATTGGCAAAATAACAACCACTCAATAAAAAAGTAATTCCACTATACCCTGGTTTTCCAATTTGAATAGCCACATTAATTTCTAATTTTTCAGGTGTTATATTAATTTCTTTTAACAGCGAATAGTTCTCCCAATTTCGAATAATTGGAACCTGCTAATCTTGCTATAGGTTTATACATTTCTAAATTTATTTTAAAGTCATCAAGTAGCATATTATCCGCTATATGAAACATCACAATGCGTCCCACTAAAATTGTAGAACCTCCAAATTTGCTGTTTTCCAGCGTGTAATGATGCACCAATTCACATTCCATTGCAATGGGGCTTTCTTTTACGCGAGGAGGTTTAATTTTTAGGGATGGAATAGGAGTTAACCCGGCATGGTCAAATTCACTTTCGTGAGAAGGGATTTTTTGAGCAGTGCTGTTCATTTGTTCCACTAATTCTTCGGTAACCATATTCACTACAAATTGTTTTGTAGCCAAGACATTATTTAAAGTATCTTTATTGGCATTTTGTCCATGACCAGCCGAAAACATAATGTGAGGAGGATCATCGCCTACGGCATTGAAATAGGAGAAAGGCGCCAAATTAGTAATTCCTTCTTCACTAATGCTTGAAATCCATCCAATAGGTCTTGGAATTACAATACCTGTGAGTAATTTATAAATGGATTTTTGTTCAATATTTTGTGGATCGAATTGCATCGTTTTATTTTGTTTTTACAAATTAAAGCTATTTTTTGCAATTTTTATTAATACTGATACAACCGTTTTAAATGACTTTAAATAAACTTATACAATCGAGGAACTCAAATAATACTTCAACTTTTCTTCAATAATATGAAGCGGTGATGCCAATGCATTAACATATTGGAAATTCCCATCTCTACTATTGTTGATAGAAAGTTGAATAGGACATGCTTCACTTTGTACTGCATTTACCTTAAATTGTTTGTTTACAATATCATAAAAAACATAAGGTGCACCAGATGACCCAAAACGGAAATAGCCTTTAATTAAATAACGCAATCCTTCAAAGGTATAATTGCCCCCAATTTGGTCAATAAAAGTGCCATGGTGGTCTAAATAACCTTCTATTTGCGCTTTATTTATTAAACGTCCCAAAAATCCATTAGGAGAACTTTGCAAACAATAATAATTAGTAGTATCATCCGTTAAAATTGAAAAATCAACCTCTATGCTAGGGATTTTGTTGATGATATCTTGATGTGTATTTACAATACGGTATAAAGCAATATCTTCTTTAAAAAAAGCTTCCACCAATTCCACTTCTACTAAAAAAGTAGTTCTATTAATGGCCAGTTCATTGAAACACATCGTTGAATTAAAATGATTTGTTACAATTTCATCATTATAAAACTGATTGTTTTGGAATTGAATAATCAAATGAGGAGTTGCAATTTTTTGTTTGTTAAATGTTAACCAACGGGTGTCAAATTTGATTTTTTTTAAAATATCAATGACTATTTTATAATCATTTTGATCTGTAATATTAAGATGTCTTTTACCTGTTGAAGAATCTAATGGATAACATTTGTCAAAAAAACTAATTTGAACTGAATTTAAAAAGGGAAGAATGAGTTCTATATAGTGTGAGTTCTCAATGGATTTAAAAATCTGAGCTTCCGCTTTTAGATTATGGGCAACCGAAAGTATTAAACCATTCCCAATATGAAAAGCACAAATATTATTTTCAAATTGTCTTCTGTGTGGCTCGTTTGCATTTTGGATATACATAATACGGAACAAAGGTGAAGTTTGTTCGTGGGTCAATTCTAATTGTTTTGATAACATTTTGATATTTTAGTGCCTATCTTGATTGGTGATTTCAAATGTACAAAACAAACTTTAAATTAAATCCTAAAACGGCACCCGAACAACATCTTATAACTATAGAATAATCGGGCATTTTCGGATATTGTATTTCCCAATTGTTGGTTAGCTGATAAAAAAGTTTAAATTTACAACGTATAATTATATCATTTACCCTATGAGTTATTACAAAATACAAAACCTGGAACAATACTTTAAGCTCTACAATAAATCCATCCGCGAACCTAGAAAATTCTGGGGAAAAATAGCCGATGAAAATTTCACTTGGTACCAAAGATGGGATAAAGTAATCGATTTTAACATGGCTGAAGCCGATATAAAATGGTATACCAATGCCAAAGTAAACATCGTCAAAAATTGTATAGACCGCCATCTAGCAAGACGCGGAAGCAAAACAGCTATCATCTTTGAACCCAATAATCCACAAGAAGAAGCCCTTCATATTACCTATAATGAATTACACGAGCGTGTTTCAAAAATGGCCAATGTATTACGGGAACAAGGCATTCAGAAGGGAGATAGAGTTTGTATTTATTTGCCGATGATACCTGAATTGGCTGTTTCGGTTTTGGCCTGTGCTAGAATTGGTGCTATCCATTCGGTAGTGTTTGCTGGCTTTTCAGCATCTGCAGTTTCATCCAGAATTAACGATAGCGAATGTAAAATGGTCATCACTTCCGACGGTGGCTATCGAGGAAACAAAACCATTGATTTAAAAGGAATTATTGATGAAGCATTACAAAATTGCCCATCTGTAAAATCTGTTTTAGTTGCCAAAAGAATAAATTCTGAAATTGAAATGAAAGCAGGACGTGACCAATGGTTACAACCGCTTTTAGATAAAGCTTCCGATAACTGTGTTGCCGAAATAATGGATTCCGAAGATCCATTATTTATCCTATACACCTCAGGTTCCACTGGAAAACCAAAAGGAATGGTGCATACAACTGCTGGTTATATGGTGTATACAGCCTATACGTTTAAAAATGTTTTCAATTATGAAGAGAATGATATCTTTTGGTGCACCGCCGATATTGGTTGGATAACAGGACATTCCTATATCCTTTACGGACCATTATTAAATGGGGCAACAACAGTTATGTTTGAAGGTATTCCTTCTTATCCTGATTTTTCTCGTTTTTGGGAAGTAATTGAAAAGCATAAAGTGACCCAGTTCTATACGGCACCCACTGCAATTCGCTCCTTAGCCAAAGAAAGTTTAGATTTTGTACAACAATTTCCATTAGCATCTTTAAAAGTAATTGGTTCCGTTGGGGAACCTATCAATGAAGAAGCTTGGCACTGGTACAATGACCATGTAGGAGGGAAGCGATGTCCACTTGTAGATACTTGGTGGCAAACTGAAACAGGAGGAATCTTAATTTCACCAATTGCTTTTGTAACCCCAACAAAACCAACCTATGCCACATTACCTTTACCAGGAATACAACCTGTTTTAATGGATGAGAAACGTAATGAAATTGAAGGTAATCAGAAAGAGGGTAGTTTGTGTATTAAATTTCCATGGCCAGGTGTCGCAAGAACCATCTGGAATGATCATCAACGTTATAAAGAAACTTATTTCTCTACGTTTCCGGGGAAATATTTTACAGGAGATGGTGCTTTGCGCGATGAAGTGGGTTATTATCGAATTACGGGTAGAGTAGATGATATTGTTATTGTTTCGGGTCATAATTTGGGGACAGCTCCTATTGAAGATGCTATTAATGAACATCCAGCCGTTGCCGAAAGTGCCATTGTTGGCTTTCCACACGATATTAAAGGAAATGCACTCTATGGTTTTGTGATTTTGAAGGAATTAGGAGAGAGTAGGGATAAAGCTAACCTTGCCAAAGAAATTAATCAACTCGTTTCGGATCAAATTGGACCTATTGCCAAACTAGATAAAATTCAGTTTGTATCTGGGTTACCCAAAACGCGTTCGGGTAAAATCATGCGACGAATATTGCGTAAAATTGCTGAAGGAGATTTTAATAGTTTTGGAGATATAACAACACTATTAAACCCAGAAATTGTTGAGGAAATAAAAGAAGGAAAGTTATAATTTTTTTATTTAAATCCCAATCGAGATTTTAATTTTAAGAACAATAGCGCAATAGTATAGCTATCATCGGAGGCGGTTACTCTTTCGCTTTGAGGTACTTTATATATTTTTATAAGTTCTTCTAAGGAAAACATTTTATTATTGATATCCACTAATTTTTGATGCATAATCTCAATATCCAAAGCTTCATTTTTTAAACGACCACAATCCATTTTTACTAAAACTTCATTTATGATTTGGATGTCAAAATGGATGCGATGACCAACCAATGTAGCATTGCCAATATATTCTACAAAGGCTTGCATAGCAAGTGGCTCGGCCATTTTAGGCAATTTACTTTCAATTAAAAACTCATTAGACAGATCGTTATCGTGTAAATATCGGTACTGCAAAATTACAACTTCAAAATTATCTCCAATTAAAATAGCATCATCAATAACACCAAGAGCGCCAAACGATAATATCACATCTTTAATAGGATTAAGTCCTGTTGTTTCGACACTTAAAATAACGTAACGCTCCGCCTTTGTGACAAATTTTGAAAGATATGCTTTCCAAAATTCAGGATGCTCTTTATTAATACTTTTAATCCAATCAAACATATTATGAAAATTGTGTGAGTTGAAATTTATCTTTAATTAAATCCTCCAAGTCATTCATTGGAGAGAGTGCTTCTTTGAGTTTTTCTTTGTCAACTTTAGAAAGTTCTTCCAAATTAATAAACTCACCAGAATTGTCATTTTTTAATCCTTCTAAAGTTCTAAATTTGGATAATATCAAAAAACTATCGGCGCAATTTAAATAAATCTCAGAAAACTTTGGATCGACAATGGCTAATTGTTTAAATCTCAAATACGTATTATTAACTCCTTTTAAATTCAAATTGATAGCAAACAATCTAGCTCCATCAACCAAAGGCATTATTGCTTTGTTCTTGATATCAAATTTTCCTTTGTGTTCCCCTTCTTCTTCAATTGTAAATTTTTTAAAGAAATTTAATGGTGGGCTTTTTCTCAAAGCATCATTTCCCAGATAATCAAAGAATAATACATTATTTTTAGTGCCTTGAAAAATGGTATCTGTTATGATATCCTCAATTTTTGCTTCCCCAAAAATAATTTCATAATCAAAAAATATACTGCAAATTTCATTTGATTTTTCCCCTGGAGTTTTCATCCAGATATTGTATTGTTTAACCCAATCTTTCAATGATTTACACCAAAGCATATTGCTTCCCATGTGTCCATTTATACAAGGATTATAACCCACTTTTTCAAGGATGGATGTCGTTCTTTTTGCCAGTTTTAAAAAGTAATCCTTAACATCTCTGTATTTTTCCGGAGCAACATCTTCAAAAATTAGAATACTATCTTGATCTGTTAATAATAGTTGTTCTTTTCTCCCTTGACTTCCAATACTTAACCAAGCAAATCGAGCTGGGGGAGAACCCAAATCAAGGATTGCCAATTCAACCGAACGTCTTATAATAGCAGATATGATTTCCCCAGAAATATTATAAATATGTGGCAAAGGAATGTTTTTGGCAATGGAAGATTGAATTAAATCGGTTAGTTTTTCTCGAACATACTTGAGTTCTTTAGCGGTAAGCGCACGTTTAATTTCTTTTATTAAAATACCAGGATTATTAGCTTGTGCTACAATTAAATCATGTTCTGAAATAATTCCTTTCACTTCGGATTTGTCAGATCCATCATGGGTTACACAAAGATGGGTAACATTATATTTCAACATAAGTAATTGTGCCTCGGCAACAGAAACATTCTCAGGGACTGTAATTACAGGGGATGACATTATTTTATCAATAGTAGTTGAAATTGGAAATCTACCTGTTACAATTTTTGTTCTCAAATCGGTATCTGTCACAATTCCAATTGGGTAATTCTGTTCGGAAACAATTACACTATTAATTAGGTTTTCTGTCATTAATTGAGCTGCGTCTTTTACTGTAGTATGACTACTTACTTTTAATGGAGTTTTAGTATAAGACAAAGATTGAAAATATTGAATTTCCGTTGATTTTTGTTCTGAATACACATTATCAGTGATCAATTTGCCTCTATTTTCCTTATCCATAGGATTTCGAGTGTTGGTAGCAAAGCTTTCTAAAAGGAAATCTAAAACCTCGGGGTTTTGAGCTACAAAAGGTTTGAAAACTGTAATAGGAATACCGTAAACTATTGATTCTTCGCGGGCTTTAGCTGTCATCATATAATTATTTTTGGCAAAAAACGGACGCAAACCAAAAACATCTCCTGGATAACATTTATTTAATAACGATTCTTCCGCATCAGCAATAACTGATAGATTAATAACCCCAGAAGCAACAACATAGAAATAGTCATGAAGTTTATCGTCAATTTGAAAAAGAATTTTATGTTTTTCTAAATTTACAACACGTATGCTTGAGGCCACTTGAATTAATTCATCATATTTCAAATGATTAAAAGGGGAATATTCTTTTAAAAAATCGGCAACACGTTCTGCTATTGAATTATTCATAATTGATATTTGCAAAATTATTTTTTGATAGATATTATTATCTTCTAGCAAGATGCAAAAATAATAAACCATTCATGGATTTTGTTCTTTATTTTAAAAAGAGTTC
>CAIMMM010000162.1 GCA_903842575.1 uncultured Bacteroidota bacterium
TCCAGCAATATAACTTCCTTGAAAGGTTTCCCCACTATAATTTTCTTCAAAATACGAGCGTTGTCCCATAGCGCCGTTACCAATGCTAAAAAGACTTTCAGACGATTATTCACTTTCTGCATCAAATCCTTCTTCAATGATGGACCAATTGTCTGGTTTAATATAATCTTGGTTCATTTTATTGTTTTTTATGTTAAGATTTTTAGTCCTTTCGTCTTAACGCTATATTTTTTTCTATTAATTTTTATTTATTAATCAGTGCTTCAATAAAACTGGTATCCATGAATGTAAAATCTTTAAAAATATATTTTGCTTCATGTAATATGTTTTCTTTGCCAATTCCAATGCTTGTCATATTAGCAATATTTGCAGCCTGAATTCCAGCGACAGAATCTTCAAAAACAATTGCGTTTTTGGTAGGAATGTTTAACAATTTTGCCGCCTGAAGAAATACTTCGGGATCCGGTTTTGCATTAGTAACATCATTTCCATCAACGATGGCGTTAAAATAATTTTTTATTCCCGTTTTTTCTAGAATTGGTCTTGCATTTTTACTTGCAGAACCTAAAGCAACTGCTTGGTTTTTCTCTTTTAAAAACTGTAAAATTGGCAAAACACCTGGCAATAATTCGCCTTGATTCATATTTACCAAATAGGACAAATACGTTTCATTTTTTTGGATGAGCCATTTGTTTTTGTCTTCTTGTGATGCGTTTATTTTGCCTAATTCTAATATAATATCTAAGGAACGCACACGGCTAACTCCTTTTAAATCTTCGTTGTGTTCGGGTGTAAATTCGATTCCTAACTCTTGTGCTATTTTTTGCCAAGCAATAAAATGATATTTTGCTGTATCTACAATAACACCATCAAGATCGAAAATGAATGCTTTTTTATTCATTAATTATAATTTTCGATTCGTCATTAATAGATAAAGAAATAATTCCAGCAAGAATCATCGATGCGCCACCAATCAAAAGCGCATATATAGGTTCGCTATTAAAAAATTTGGAAACCAAAAAGCCTAAAATTGAGGCGGCAACCAATTGTGGAATTACGATAAAAAAGTTAAAAACGCCCATATAATACCCCATTTTGTTAGACGGTAATGAACCAGAGAGCATGGCATAAGGGATTGATAAAATACTCGCCCAAGCAATTCCAACACCAATCATTGGAAGCCATTCCATTGTAAATGTTGTGGGTTCAGAAATAAAATATATTGAAATTAATCCTAAGCCACCACACACTAACGCTACAAAATGTGTAAATTTTCTACTCGTATATTTTGCTAACAACGGCAATAGAAAAGCGGCTATTGCTGCGATTAAATTGTAATTTGCAAACATTTCTCCAACTTGATTGGCGCCCGTATTGTAGGCTTCAGAGGTTGTGTCTGTTGTTTTGTAAATGTGTTGTGTAACTGCTAAAGTTGTGTAAATCCACATAGAGAAAAGCGCGAACCAGGAAAAAAATTGAACCCAAGCCAATTGTTTCATGATTTTTGGCATAAACTGAAAATCATTCATAATGGTTACAAAGCCATTCTCTGTTTTGTTTGCTTTTTGCATTAATCCAGAAATAAGCATTGCCATTCCGCCAAGGCCAATTAATCCTAGTGATAGTACAAATAAGTCTTTCTTTAAATCATAATGATAAATGGCAAATGAAAATAAAGCGCTGATGGTTAAAAATAAAATTCCTTTAGATAAATGAGATTTTCCATTTGACACATACCATTCGTTAGAATGAGTTTCTTTTTTAAATGTTTTTTCTTTATCATTTTCAAATGCCTCTAATTCTTCTGGCGAATATTCTTTAGAGAAAATAACTGTCCATAAAACGGTTATTATGAAGGCTATTCCTCCAAAATAAAACGAATATTTCACCGAATCGGGAATTATTCCTAAAGGAGCTGTGTTGCTAACGCCAAAATGAGTAAAAATTAAAGGAAGTTTTGAAGCGAAATAAGCGCCTATTCCAATAAAAAAACTTTGCATGGCAAAACCTGCTGTTCTTTGAGAATTGGATAAATTATCTCCAACAAAAGCGCGGAAGGGTTCCATGGAGACATTTATTGAAGCGTCCATAATCCACAGCATACCTGCGGCAAACCAAAGGTAAGGGGAATTTGGCATTACAAATAATGCTGCAGAAGCAAGAATTGCACCTGCCAAAAAATAAGGTTTTCTTCTTCCTAATTTTGTCCAAGTTCTGTCCGAAAAATAGCCAATTATTGGTTGGATAATTAATCCTGTTAATGGAGCGGCAACCCAAAGAATTGGTATGTCATCGATATTTGCTCCTAAAGTTTGAAATATTCTACTTACGTTTGAGTTTTGAAGGGCAAAACCCATTTGTATTCCTAGAAATCCAAAACTCATGTTCCAGATCTGCCAGAAACTTAACTTCCGCTTTTCCATTATCGTAATTTAATGATTTATAGTACGATAAGCGCGATGCTTATCAAAACTTATTTTATTTTCGAAGTAAAATATAAGCTTTGATAATTGGTTGTAAAGATATAAAAGTTTTTAGATTTAGATTTTAGTTTTAATTTTATTTTAAAAATCTCTTTTTTTTAATTTAAAAAGAAGACTCCCGCTCAACAAGATGTGTTTCAATTACTTCTGTTTTGTAATGTTCTTCGTGTTCTTCGTCATCGTTTTCTATGTCTAATCGGTCTATTAGCATCATGGCTGCTTTGTTGCCCATTTTTACGCCATTTTGGCTAACTGTAGTAATGCTTGGGGAAGAATATTTTGAGA